>CAWVYD010000022.1:0-14834 GCA_963934185.1 uncultured Legionellaceae bacterium
ATTAGGAAGCAACCCATAGCAAGTATAGGGAGTTGAAAAGTAATCGGAAGTTAGGTTTATTCTTTGTACTGTATAGTTTACTAGTTCAAAGCCTTGGTTTACAACGGTTGGAATATTAATTGAGCTATTATTTTTAGGTTCTGTATAGGCAATGAATGATAATAAATTATCAATTTTAGCGTCTAACTGATTTTTAGGTTCATCAAGTAATGGAATTTGCCTCATTTCCTGTTCAAGCCGCATTTGAAATGCATGCATTAATATTTTGTTTTTATTTATGCATAGAGCAAAAACCAGCTCTTGGGTTAGTACATCACTTATGGTTATTGTGGGATTAGTTATGAGACCAAGTGCGTCTTGAACGATGAGTTGTGTGTCTTTTTCCTCGTCGGTATACATCATTGTTTTATTCGCATCCATGCATTATATTTTTAATCCTAAAGTTGAATGGATAAGAAAACAAGCCTCTTTTCTACTTATCATGTTTTCATAATGATTTTATTGACTTTTTTAATAAATGAAGGCGTTTTAAGCATCGGAGGCAGGTGTCCAGGAGCGTTTTATTTAAGACTTCTTTCAAATAGAAATATTCAAGGTGTTTCTACTCGTCGAGTTAAGACGATAGCCCAAGCGTTTTGCGGCCGCGCGCAGTATATACTCAAACTCATTGGAAAAAATCAAGGACAAGTAACTTAGCGGAGACAGTTAACAAATAAATCAAATGAAGTGAAAAAGTCATCGGTATTTTTCTTAATGAAGCCTCTTGTTGAAGATTGGTTTCAGTCTTATTAGTTGAAATGGACGAGGAGTGGATGCAAGGAAGTCTATATTTAAAAGCGGTAACTGCTTAGTCTAGTTAATAATAGTTACAGGATAAAATTGAATTTACAAAACAACGCTTTCGTAGTCGTTTAACGATAGACGTTTATTACTTATAAGGCCATTGAAAGGTTTGTTTTAATCTTCTCTTAAGAATTGGTCGGTAAAATTAACGGTAATGATGTTTAAAACCTATCTGGTTGTTTACTAAGGGTCGTAATGAGTTTTTTATCGGTTAGCCTTGAATATTTACAATATTTGAAATACATAAGATATATAAAATATACCCCGCAACTCCCCTCTATACTTTCCTTGACTTATACAAAGGTTATGACGATTAGGAAAGAGGCAAAAACATATCAAACGATACACTCAATACGATTGAGTATGCAAAATAGCATCAGAGAAAAATCCTATCTCTCTGAACACTTCATGACATATTTTAAGGACCCTAAAGAAGAAGGGGCGCCTTATATCAAGTTTGAAACGGAGCCCTATCAAGTTAGTTCCATAAAAAAATTAATTAATGCAATGTATCATGCTGAGCAAGCATTACTTATCTTTGAGTCTGAAGGAAAAACGGATGCAGAAGCAGTTGGCTTCATGCTCCGCAATTCATTGACACTTATTAATGACGGCTATGAGGCCATGCAAACAAGCGCTGAATCTGGCTTAGAGTTAATGATTTTAATGAAACCTCATTTAGACCGTATTTATAAACATATCAAAGAGGTGAAGGATTTATTTCCTAAAGAGATGGGTTTTAAAAATTATAAAATTGATGGGCTTGAGCAAGCACTAACGATTAAGAGTAATGCGTCTAAATTAGAAAAAGTAGGGCAGTTGTTTGGTGTTGTAATGGAACAGGCTAATCAAGAAAAACCAAATGATTATGCGTTATTTGCGTCTGTTATTAGTACTTTCCCTAACCTTTTTGAGACAGCGAAAACTCAACTAGAGACCTTTAGTAAAAATCCTATTTACATAGAGGCAGGACTTGCCAGTAAAAATTATGAAGAGCTTACAGTAGAAGCAGAACGTTTACTTAAGGCAATTCAAGGTATTAATTTTAGTACGTTATATGACCCTACTAATTTGGCAAATTATTATCGCCTTGTTACGCAGTTATTAACACTTTGGAACGTTAGCATCATCCGATTTAAAGAGTTAGACATAACCTCTCATAAAATTATTAAAGAGCTTTTATTTAAATTAAAAGTATCTTTATTTTCCCCATTAATGCAAATTGTTGACAGAATTGAAAGCACCTTTCTCTTAAAAGCAGGTTTTCTTAGTGATGCCTCACTTAGTAATGCAGAGAGTTATTACCTTCAAATTGTGGCACAGGTTGATTTTGTCAAATTTGAATCTGATGTCTTAGGTTGCCAAGTGATGTCCTTGGTGGACGATGATTTTATGCAATTAAGATTGGATGCGTTGAGAATAAATATGGATGAGCACGACATCAACGAGATCTTGATAAAAGAGGTCGTAGAAAATGCTTATAAGAATTTATATCAGTTACTAGCAGATAATGAATCTGATCATTTAGCTGAAATGCCGGTAGATGTAAAAAAAGAGATATTAAAAAATTATCTACTGGTGCAAAATTACGTTAGACAGATTAACCCAACCTTAGATGTTTCTGTGATTAAATTTTTAAAACAGGCGCGCCGTCAGGATGATGTATCCATTTCGGGTAACCTTATCTGGCTGATGAGTAGGCTTAAAAATTATGCAACGCAGAGCACCCGTTTATTTGATGTAAATGCCGAATTAGTAAGGGTGAAAAGTAGCTTAAGTAATGTAATTTCTCAGCATAAACACACCATGACTTTTCAATATAATATTGAAAAAAAGATTAATCAATGTGTCATTATCCAGCTAGAAAAACATACTTCCCAACCCAAAGGTACTTTTTTTAGTTCTCCACTTTTGACTGGTGATGTTAATGAACGGCTTGTTGAAGCAATGAATACGAATGGTTGTATCAGCCCAAAGGACTACTTTCAACTTTATCGTAAATTGGAGAATCAAAAATGTTTGTTTAAAGATGCGCAGTCATCTTATAACATATTTGTGGTGCATCTAGGAGAAAATAAGGAAATAGATATTAACCGTTTTTCTCAAGCGGATAAAGAAGTATTAAGACGGGAATATAAGAAATTCCAACCTTTTTTACTAAGTTTTTTAGGAGAAAAAGGCCATTCATTAAATGAAGAATTAGTGCTTTTTCTTAATCCTAATTTTAAAAAATCAGCCACAGCAATGCTTTTTAGCCCTCCAAATCAACTGGATAAAGCCGTTTTCATACATAGAACAGAGAAATTTAATGAGAAAGTTCAATTACGAATATCAGCATTAGAAAATCAAAGCAACGCTGTCTATCAATTGGGGACGTTAGAACATCAAGATACAGACATTATTAAGGATTTAAATTTACTGAGTGAGTCAGAGAGAGCGCAGTATTTAGTAAAAGCAAAAGGTGCTTTTGGTTTACTTAAGAAAGTTAAAGTAAATTTTAAAATTTATTTATCCTATTTAGATGAAAATGCGATATTGTCATTGTCAAAAGAGCAGCATGACGGTGTTCCATATCCGGAAGTTGAGGATGACAGTGTTTCTCACAAGACGCCGGCTCAAATTCTAGCAGTAAAAAGATTGAGAAACATTGTTTATTATATTGAGTCAGCAATTACTGAATTAGGTTATCTAGACAATATTGATTGGTTAAGTGGGGTTAAAAATACGTCAGGATTGAACTATATTTACAAAGGGCTTTATGTGGGTTGTATGATCCGTGCTTTTCTCTCTCTTGGTAGTACTTATTCAAACAGCAATGCCTTTCAGTGTGACCCCTATTTGTTCACACTTGAAAAACAGTTGTTTTCCGTTGTTGGTGATTTGAAAGAAATTTTCCCCGTTTTTAAAAAAGAAGATAAAGATGTAATTTTAAAAGATGATGAGCAACTAGATAATAAAGAGATTAATCCAAAACTAGCTCTGTTTATTGATTGTCTTTATCAATTACCAGGTAGGATTAAGCAATTATCAACAAAACAACCCATCAGTCAAGAATGTATTGTTCAGCAGTCTGAAAATTCATTGGATATGAAAAAACGAGTCATCAGTCTGGTTGAAAAATCTAACAGCTGGATTAAATTACTATGGGCTTTGCCAGAAATATCGAAAGTCTTTGATGCTTTGAGGTCTCAGTTAAATACAGTATCAGGCAAATCCTATGCGGCAATTAGTGAAAATTTAAAAGAGATTAAAACGTCTTGTTATTTAGAAATAATATCAAAAGGCGCAAGCCTAGAAATGCAATTATGCCTGAAAACAGGAACCATCATAAAACAATCAGAAATGATTTTAGATGAGTTGTTTCATTCATTTTTAGATAAAATGGAGTTATCAGACAATGTTCGGCTTATGATTAAAAATGATGCTAACTATTTTAGTCAGCAAGGCAGTAATCTTGAGGCTTTAGCGGATGATATAACATTAAAGTTAAAGGAAATAAATAAAAAAATTCGGGCTTTGAGTGTAATAGATAAAAACATTAGAAAAATTAAAAAAAGCAGGCAATATTTGTCTTTTATTTTGAGTGATGATGTTATTAAAGAAACACAAGAATTTCTGACTAATTTTAACCTTATTAAGTCTGAGTTAAAACTGAAATATAAATATAATGCTTTAAAGGATGAGACGTTAAAACATGCAATTATTGATGATGATGATGTATTAGATGAAATAGATAAACTTTGTACAGCTTTAAATAGGTTGAAGTTAAATCAAAAAGCGACACTTACTTTAGAGAAAAAAGCATCCGTGAAGCAATTGCAGTATTTGAAAGAAGCTAAGGTGTTAAAGCAAGCTACGTTTATTAAAGAAATAGATGTTTTTTTGCCAAACGTTTATAAGCGTCTATTAGAAAGATTGCAAAGTAACAATAATAAAATTTTAACTCACTTAAATGTTAAATATAATAAAGAAATGTTAACGTTTTTGGATGAAAAAAAGGAATCAATCTTAAACTCTGCACGTAAAAAACCATCTATCATAGAAGAAGATATTGAAAGAGAACTATCCTTATTGGAAGCTCAGTTTGAGCGTTCACATCTAACATCTTATCAAATACTTGATAAGATTTTTTCTGCCATTATTTCTTATCGTAAAAAATTAAGAAGTCATTCATTTAATGTGGAAACATTAGAAAGTCTTAAGAGTAAGACCGCTTGTTTGGCTCAGCTAGAATATATAATAAAAAATGATGGTAAGAGTGTGAGTACTCGGTTAGTAGAAATTGAGAATTTGTTTGAGAAGGATGACTTTAAACAAACGATAAGTGCTTCTATGTCATATTCTTTATTAAGCTTTGAATGGTTTGTTAGTTGGTATGAGTATGTTTTAAATTGTTTGTATTTGTCAAAATCAATGGAAGAGCAGTTTATAGAGACAATTGAAGCAAAACTTTCTTATCAATCTTATGGTAAAATGTAAGTTATATTGGTGCCCCGGGCAGGATTCGAACCTGCGACCTGCCCCTTAGGAGGGGGCTGCGCTATCCAGCTGTGCCACCGAGGCAATAAAAATTATAACTTGGGTATGGGTTATTCTGAATATATTTTATGTTTAGATAAGAAAGAAAAAAACGCCCGTGATAGGGCGTTTTTAATAGGAGAACGATTGATTTTTTTGAAAAAAAATCAATCGTCTTCAGTTAGTCTAAAATATTTTGTGCCGAAGTATCGTTGTAGTTTTTTACGAATAGTGCCACGGCTAATGCCAAGTAGCTTAGCTGCTTGAAGTTGGTTCCCACGCTTCTTCTCCATTACTGCTTGTAGAAGAGGCGGCTCAACTTCTTGCAAAATCATGTCGTAAAGGTCATTGATGCTGCTGCCTTTATTTTCAGCTAAAAATTTATTTACAAGGTTATATATAATTTCTTGTAAACCTTGCTCTTGAGAAGTAGTTGGTGCAATTTCTTGCTGCTCAATCACGTCCATCATTTTTTAACTTCCTTATTCATGTTAAATAAAAGCTATCCTTTAGTTACTCGTTTAGTTCACATTTTAATGTGACTAATCGAAATCATACAGGAGTAGCAAGGAGCTGGCTAGTTTTATTTGCTTCAAATTGTGGCGTGTCACTACTTTTTGAAACTTCTTTTATTGTTACTTTGTTCTTCTGAAATTAAGTCACTAACAAGATGTGCAAGTTTACAGTCTACAGATTTAATTTCAAGCATTTTGCTGATCTTTTTCAGTCGCTGTTCTATTTTATGGTTATATTGCTTATCGGAAATAAACCGGTACAATTCTTCGGCTAAATGGTGAGAGGTTAAATCTCTTTGTATCAGCTCCGGCACAATCATTCGGTGTGCCAGTAAATTAATCAATCCTATATAAGCACACCTTATCACCTGAGTAGCAACTAAAAAGGTTAATGGGGTTGTTTTGTAAACAATCACCATTGGTTTATGAAGGAGTGCAGCTTGTAGACTTGCTGTTCCCGAGGCGGTCATTATGCTTTCGGAGCAGCAAATTATTTCAATGCCGCTATTGTTTGTTGATATTAATTTAAGGTCAAGTTCTGGATAAAAAGATAAGTAAGGCTGAAACATTGCTTCCTTCAAACTTGATGCTACCGGCAATACAAATTGCAAGCTCTGTGGTTTTTTTGTCTCTAATTTATTTGCAGCATCAAGCATGATTGGCAGCAGTGTTTTAATCTCATTTTTACGACTACCCGGTAACAATCCAATTATTTTTTTTGATTGATTTAAGTTGTGCTTAACTTTTAATTGATCAGGTGTTTGGTGTAATTTTGTGGTTTCGGTTAGCGGGTTGCCAACAAAGTAGCAAGGGATACCCGCTTTTTCATAGAGTATTTTTTCAAAAGGTAAAATCACAGCCATAACATCAACGTATTTTTTTATGGTATGGATGCGTTTCGCTTTCCAAGCCCAGATCTGAGGGCTAATGTAATAAAGAATTTTAACGCCTTGTGTTTTAGCAAATTTAGCAAAACGCAAGTTAAAACCAGGATAATCAATGAGTATTAGTAAATCAATTTTATGCTCAAGAATATGGTTCTTAGCCAGTTTATACGCGCTTCGAATGTGCTTAAATTGCTTAAGGACTTCGCTAAAGCCAGTGACCCCATATTGCGCTAAAGGATAGAGGATCTTGACGCCAGCATCTGTCATAGATTGCCCGCCAATACCACTAAATGTTAATTCATGATTGGTTTCTTTTTTTAGATCATAAATTAATTTTGCTGCGTGTTCATCGCCAGAAGCTTCCCCGGCAATGATGAAAATACGTTTGGTCATTAATTTTTAATCATTAATAAGTGTTCATTAATTTTATTGGTGATTTCTGAAGCAATTGCTAAGGCATTGCAGCCATCCTCACCAGTGACAACAGGGATGGTGTCATTTTTTATGCAATCAACGAAAGATTTTAATTCTTCATACAGCGCATCGCTATTTTCAAAAGAGCTTTCATGTCGCAAAATTTCCGGAATGCCTGGAAACATCTCGCCTTCGCCTTTTTCGAATACAGCTAATTTTTTATTTTGATAATCAATTGAAATGTAAGAATTGGGTTGGAAAATACGCGTTTTACGCTCACTTTTAAAACTTACTCGGCTGGCTGTCACATTGGCAACGCAACCATTTTCAAAATGTATTCGCGCATTAGCAATATCAATGCCATCAGATAGAATGGGTGTGCCTTGTGCGTCAATGTGTTTAATGGGGGCATCAACAATGGATTGTAGAATATCAATGTCATGGATCATTAAATCAAGGATCACATTTACATCTGTTCCGCGTGGTTTAAAAGGTGCAATGCGTTGTGATTCGATAAATCGTGGGCGATCGAGGTAGTCATTAAGGGCCATACGTACAGAATTAAAACGTTCTAAATGACCTACTTGTAGCTTCAAATTATTTTTCTTCGCAAGTGCAATTAGTTCTTTGGCTTGTTCTACTGACTCAGTAATGGGTTTTTCAACTAATACATGCACGCCTGCTTCTAAACAATGCTTGGCAATTTCATAATGGGATTTTGTGGTAGCTGCAATACTAATGGCATCAACATGTTTTAATAATTCATGATAATCATCATAAGCCTCAACATTTAGCTCTAAAGCAACGGCTTTTGCTACATTAATATCACGATCGCACACAGATAATAAGTCTGCATCTTCAATTTTCTTTAATTTTTGAGCATGAAACCGGCCTAAATAGCCAACACCAATAACACCACATTTGATTTTGTTCATTATGTTCTAGTTTAGACAATTTGTTCGCATCATCACATGTCTATTAAGGCATTGCAAGCTTTCTACGTATCCGTCTCAACGGATGTTATGGTTTTGAATTGAATAGCTTTGAGACTGATAAAATCGATAATGTTTGCGTAATGCTTCTTTAATTTCTGGATTAGCATCAACGATTTCAATAACTCGCTTAAATTGTCTATGAAAAGGGGGAACTTCTAAACTTAAATTTATCAATATATCATTAAAACCTGGTGCTTTATCGCTATAGCCAAGTTGGATAGGCGGCGGTGGCGTGGGTCCTTCGCCCTGTATGTTATGGGGTACAAAACTGCTGGTTTTAAAAAGCCATAGTTGATTATCCATCCGGTGAGTTTCTTTTTCATTACCACATTGAATAAAGAGCCGGTGTTTTTGTTTGTAGGCTTTTTCAATGAGTTGACAGGCAAAAGTAAGCCTGTCAATTCCATCATCTAAAATATAAAAATCAATGCATGTATTCATATTACCTGATCTTGCAAAAACTGAATGAGCAAAGGTACGGGCCGTCCACTGGCACTTTTGTTTTTGCCAGATTTCCAAGCAGTACCAGCACAGTCAATGTGAGCCCATGGGAATTGATCGGCAAACCGTGATAAAAAGCATGCAGCAGAAATACTCCCGGCACCTCGATCGTTGGCCATATTACTAACATCGGCAACGTTACTGTCCATAAGTGATTGATACTCATCCCATAAAGGTAACTGCCAACCTTTGTCATTGGCTGTTTGACCAGCAGAGATGAGTTCTTCGCATAATGCTTGGTTGTTTGCCATTATTCCGTTGGTTTTACTGCCTAAAGCAACAATAATTGCGCCGGTTAAGGTTGCAATATCAATGACCTTGGATGGCTTAAACTGCTCGGCATAGGTTAATGCATCACATAAGACCAAACGGCCCTCAGCATCAGTATTAAGAACTTCGATGGTTTTTTTTGAAAAAGACGTAATTACATCACCTGGCTTTAGAGCATCTGGGCCGGGTAAGTTTTCGCTGGCAGCGACTAAAGCGATAATATTTAAAGGTAATTGTAATTCACCTAATGCTAGCATTGTACCTAGAACACTGGCCGCTCCACACATATCGAATTTCATTTCGACCATGGCATTAGGAGATTTTAAGGATAAGCCACCTGAATCAAAGGTAATGCCTTTGCCAATGAGTACGATAGGTGCGCTATTGCCACCGTTTTTATAGGTCATTTCAATGAACTTGGCTTCTTCACGGCTGCCTTGGCTCACTGCTAAAATGGTGTTCATACCAAGCATTTCCATTTCCTTTTCACCTAGGACTTTAATGCTCATATGTTCATTGCTGTTTGAAATCTCAGTGGCTTTTTCAGCAAGTGTCGTTGGCGTGCAAAGGTTAGCTGGTAAGTTGCCTAAATCACGCGTGTAGTTAATTGCCTTTGCAACGATAGCGGCTTGTTCAATGCATTTTTCAGTGGTGTTCATGAGTAAGTTTACGTTTTTCAAACACGCTGCTTTGTTTGGTTTTTGTCGAACGCTAAACTGGTAAAAGGCAGATTCAATACTTTGTATGACTAAATTGATGGGTTTATTTAGAGACTCAATATTAGGCAAACATAAAGTGACGTCAGTTATTTTAAGTGTTTTAATTTGTTTTACTGCTTGGGATAGAGCGTTTTGAAAGGACGATGCAATAACAGCGTCGTGTTTACCAAGGTTTAGCAAACAAACCGCATTATCTGACTGTTCCTGCCAAAGGCTGGTATGCTTTATCTTAGGTGTTAAGGTCGACTTTATTAGGTGGCTTAGGTTGAATTCTTGAATGTGACTTTGCGATGAAATGTCTTCATCACTGAAGAAACCAAGGATAATAGCGCTATTTTTAGGTGCTTTTTCAACAAGTTGGTATTTCATTGTCCGTTTTATCGCTTTTGTAGTGAGGAAATGGTAGTTTACATGATCCCATAAATTGATGCACCCGAGATTAGTTTTGATCGGGGCACCCATTCAATAGAACTTTATGCTCATTTTCCGTTATTTTTGTAAAGAAATTTTTTCAGCCTTAATAGCTTTAACAATTATTATTTTATTGATTTTTCTAAGTAATCAATTGGTCCAATATTTAGGCCGTGCCGCCAGTGGGCAATTACCTGGCATGGTCGTTTTACAATTAATGGCGCTCGAAGTACCAAACTTACTTTGTTTATTATTGCCTTTAGGCTTTTATGTCGCACTGCTGATTGCTTATGGGCGACTCTATGCTGAAAATGAAATGGTCGTGCTTTTTGCTGCTGGTTTTAGTGAATGGCGCTTAATGGCCTACACCTTCGTGATTGCCAGTTTTGTAGCAGCCCTTGTCACGTATTTAACCTTTTGGGTGAATCCAGGTATTTATCATGGCAGGGCTAAGCTGATTCGTAATCAAGGCGTTGAAACACTTATTAAAACCATTATGCCGGAGCGATTTCGTGCCATTAATGCAGGAAAGCAAGTATTTTACGTCAAAGATATGTCGCGTTCGCATACGCAGGCTAACGATATTTTTTTTGCTGAGCAAGTGCCGGGTAAAGAACATGGCGAATGGAAAATCATGTGGGCTGAAAGCGGTAAAACTCGCTTTAATGTGAAAACCAATCAAACGTCTTTAGTGTTAGAGCATGGTCGAATTTATGAAGGAAGCCCGGGAAAATCAAATTATAAAGTATATCAATTTGCACAACTTGAATCAGCCATTCCTATGCCGAACATTACGGTATCAGATGATGTTCGCACTTTAAATAATCGAGAATTATTTCCCGTGCATAATAAAGATTTAGAACGTGTGGCAGAGTTGCAGTGGCGTTTGTCGATTCCGATCATGGTGTTTGTCCTAACATTTCTTGCCTTACCCTTAAGTAAAGTCAATTCGCGACAAGGGAAATATGCTCGTTTAATTCCAGCGCTACTGCTTTATATTTTATACGCTAATTTCATGTTTATGGGCCGAGACTGGCTAGTTCAAGGCAGTGTTCCATGGTGGTTAGGGCTTTGGTGGTTGCACGGTACCTTCTTACTTATCGCTCTAATGTTGATTGTTTGGCAGAGAAAACACAAATGAGAACAATATTAAATAAATACATAGTACAACATGTCATGTCATCCATAGGGTTAATCACTTTAATGCTATTGGGTTTGCAGTTATTTATGTTGCTTGTTGGCGAAGTAAACTCGATAGGTAATGGTGCTTATGATTTATTAAGTGCATTTGTGTATGTCTTATTAAAATTGCCCTACCAATTATATTTATTCTTTCCAATTGCATGTTTGCTCGGTGTGTTAATGGGGCTGGGAGTGCTTTCTAATAACAATGAACTATTAATCATCCGCGCACATGGGGTTTCACCCAGCGCTATTGCTTTGATTATTTTTAAATCGGTTGGCGTGCTAGTGTTTATTGTGTGTGTTTTGGGGGAGTTTGCGTTTCCAAAGCTTATTCGCTTTAGTGAAGATTGGAAAAGCAATTTACGAAGTAATGGTCAAAGTTTACGAACAGAAAATGGGTTGTGGCTACGACAACATCAAAGTTTTATTCATATTAATCATGTTGTTTCTAATAAAAAATTAGAAGGTATACATCAATATAAATTTAATGAGGTTCATGAATTAATCTTAGCGAGATACATCAAAAAAGCATTTTATGAGGCAAATCAATGGCGGTTAGAGGGTATTGATGATACGAATTTTTCAGAGACGATATCCACACTTAGCAAACGTTCTGAAATGGTATTACCTTATAATGAATCTGCTAAGCCATTAATTACAAGTTCTTACAAAGAAAATCAGATTTGGCAGCTTAATTTATCGCCTAACATGCTAGTCGTATCAGACAGCGATCCCAATGAAATGAGTTTGATTACGTTAGTAAAACTTATTTTAGCCAAACGTAAAGAGCATTTAGACGCTGGCAACTTTGAAATGAACTTTTGGCGCCGTATTTTTCAACCGTTAGCAACGTTTATTATGGTCTTGTTAGCCATGCCTTTTGTTTTTGGTTCCATTCGTTCTGTCAGTGTTGGGCAGCGTTTTTTACTAGGTTCTGCGGTAGGTTTTTTATTTCATTTATTAAATGAATTTGTGGTTCCCGTTAGTCAAATTTATCAAATCCCTCCTTTCTTTGCAGCATCGATGCCTATGTTGTTTTTTAGTTTACTAGGTTTTATTTTAATCTTTCGTGTTCGTTGATGATTCTTTAAATCTAATAACACGCCCTAGAAATGAATTACGCTATTTCTGTAAACTTTACGAAATCTTGGTCTATACTAAAAATTACCAAAGAATGTGGAATATTTTAAAGGAACTTATTCATGAATAAAATGATCTTATCTTTGCTGTCTGTTGCTTGTTTTACATTACCAATGAGTGCGTTTGCTGGCGATGATGATAACACGACAGAAGCACTTCAAAACAAAGTCATTAAACTACTTTCTGCCCAGGAGAATAACGACAAACAGTTTGATAATGCGTATAAAGAAATTAAGAAAGTTGGAGCTAAGTTGCCTAAATTAAATGATAGTTTTCAGGCTCAATTAAAAAAATTACAAAAAAATAATAATAAACTGATAAAAGAAGTCAAACAAGCAAATGAAGAACAGATAGCAGCATTGACGAAACAGTTAAATGAACTCAAAAAACGATTATCTACAAAGCCCCAAAAGAGCAGTAGTGTTGTTCAATAAGAACATGGATTAATTTATATGTTAGTTTTGTAAATAAGGAAGTTTTTTTTAATATTAATAAGGAGATAGAATATGTGCTATTAAGCACAGTAGTGTTTTAAACTTTAATGGCGTGGATTTTATTAGGGAGCATACAAGCTTAAGTTTTGAAGATTCAAAATCAGCTGTAAATATTATGCTTGATCCTGATTCATCTGCTTATAAAGCGCTTGTAGAAAAAATTGTTTTAGAGGAAGGAAAACGTTGTTGGCTAATGACTTTAATGTTTCTTATGCACCACTAATTGATGATGACGGCGTGCTAACGAGGGCTCTTTTTGTTGCTACTGAATAATAAATTTTAAAGAGGTTGGTGAGTGTGCGTTAATAAGTTACGTTTTTATTGTGAAACATATCATTCTCATCACATAATATCGAAGGCTCAGGCTTACTTTTCGACATTTTTTGGGTCGATACCCAATCAATGCTGGAAGTGATTTTTTTATTTTCGATAAATTGTCTGTTTTATCTTAACCTTACCTGTTCATATATATTACTTTCCTACTACCCCTTTAAAGCGCAATCGTTTTAATCTATGCGCATGCTATTAATTATTGAGGCCAGATGTAATTGATGGTTAAAAAAATAATTTCCATGGAATTTCGTTATGATGGGCATTTTTTTGAAGCAAGATATCAAGGTATCGTTATAAAAAAAATACGTTATTTTTCTTTTTCAGCGACGCATAAATAGTTTACTTCAACGCTAGGTTCTAACCAGGATTTTCGTGACAACGGGTTGTAATTTAATCCTTTCATTTCTTTTAAATTCATATGTGTTTGACGCAGCATGCTAGCTAACTCGCTAGGCTTAATGTATTTGTCGTAGTCATGTGTTTGTTTAGGAATAATGTTAAGTAAATATTCTGCGCCAATTATTGTGTATAAGTAGGCTTTGCAGCTACGGTTAATGGTTGATAAAAATAATAGGCCATTGGGTTCTAGATGGTGGCTCAATTGCTTAATGATAGATAATGGATTAGGGACGTGTTCTAACATTTCAAGGCAAGTTATTACATCAAATTTAAGTGTTGGATTCAAGTTTTCAATAGCACAATGTTCATAGTTAATAACTAAATCATTTTCTAAAGCGTGTGATTTAGCAACGTTAATGGCATTAATCTCAAGATCAAGGCCGGTAGCAATAGCACCTGCTTTTGCTAAGGCTTCGGTTAAAATCCCACCCCCACAGCCAAGATCTAATACTTTTTTATTCCTTAATGGGGTGTGACTTAAAATATATCCCATACGCGTATTATTAATGTCATGTAATGTTTTTAATTTTCCATTTAAATCCCACCATTCTTGACTTAGTTCGGCAAATTTTTTAATTTCAGTAGGATCTACGGTGCCCATGATTTTATGATTGCTACGTTATAATAAATATATGCTGATTGTAGCATGTGCGTAATAACAGTAGCTATTCGTTGTTGTTAATAATCGGTTGCTTGGTGGTGTGATACGCCAAAAAACCACTTAAAATAGTTTATGTGATTGTTTTTATTGTCTATTTAACATGGAGTGACTTCTTCTTTTGAATGGTTATTAATACGTTATTTAAGCTTCTCAATAAGAACTGGCACTTAATAAATGATGACAACAATGATTTATGATAAGCAATACGATTCTCAAGACGAAAAAAGGGTTGATGAGAATGTTTATCAGTGAGGTTTGGAGGTTTTGTTAACTGTTCCAGACCTTCATTTCAGCCTAAACAGGCATTGATCTGGCAACAGTTTACCGGACAAATAATTAAATTAATTTCATCATGTTTTCAAATACTACTGGAAAATAATAGTCATTCGCCGAGTGAGTCCTTTTTTGATTATAAAATACCTCAATGTATTCAAAGATTAGCTGCTTAGCTTCTTCCCGCGTTTTAAAAGTTAAATGAGGTGTTACACTGCGCGCTGTTAGTAGCGCCTTAAAAGCGCTTATAGATGGCGCAGGTAATGTCACTGCTTA
>CAWVYD010000023.1:0-14805 GCA_963934185.1 uncultured Legionellaceae bacterium
TTTGTGCGGGAAACTAAATTTCAACTTTCCACTCAATTCTGCATAGCCCCGTTATATTGTGCTTGATATTTGGCAGAAAAGTTATAAGCCTGAATACTTAATAGATCAAGATATTAACGCTTTTTTACAAACCCTTAAGCAAAACTTTGGTTTAAATTTAAGTTCAAAGTCAATTGACTCAGCTTGCCCGGGCGGTGTGATGCGTGTTTATATTCGCCCCTTTATGATGGAAAATTTTTCCCCTGAAACACTTGAAAAAGAAAGTCCGATACGACAAGACGACTGGATGTATACCATTGAAAATTTACCTCAAGCAACGGCTTTTTTAGACCGTTATGATCAAGGGTTAATAAAAGCAGATAATATGAAGTCTTTAGATATCTATGATGTTCTTTATATCCTGCAAGCAAGACCTACAGACCAGTCTCTAAGGGATGATTTATTAAATAATTGTAATAAAACATTCGTAGCACTTAATGAGTTAGATTCGCATGCCGCGTCTGCGATAGTTCGCACACTTACTATTATCCTTACTGATATGAAAAATTCTTCTAAAATTGAAACGTTTTTATCACGTCTTAATGCAGACATTGGATTAGACATTAATTTAGAACTAATAAATGGCTCATGTGGTGGCATCGGTTCTATGAAATATGAGGACATTCGCCCCTACTTGCTAAAGAGCTTTGCCCCTCAAATAGAATTAGAAGAAAAAGCCGTTAATCTAAAAGACGAAAACAGTGCCGAAGAAAAGGCGGTTGAAAATGAAGCTCCAAACGAAAGTACACTGCATCAACATAAGCTGAAAGAACAAATATCAAGTTTAAGGTCGGAGCATAGCGTTCCAGACACTACCATTGATGATGATGCTTTTGAGGTTAGAAAGGGCGTGTAATTAATTCTGTGTCTTGCCTGCCTGTTGGCTAGCAAGACATGTGACATAGGTTTATTTAAGTGTGCTGGTGGTTTACTTGGCCTGCACAGATGTTTGCTTGAAGGGCGGGCAAGAGAAGCTTAGGTGGTTGTTTGTTTTTATCTTTGGTATTGCGTTTTTCAACAAACGTTTCTTTATTTACGTGTTTATTAATCATTACATTGTTATCTTGTTGTTCTTGCACAGTGGTTAAGCATTTAGGTTGATTATTTTTTTCTGGGTAATCATGGCCCACATAAATTTTCGTGCTACTTGGCAGGCTTAAAAGTCGTTGGATGGAATCATAAAGCGTGGCAGCGCTTCCACCTGGAAAGTCTGTTCTTGCCGTGCCAACGTAGGGCATGAAAATGGTATCGCCAACAAACACGGTGTCATTAATCAGGTAGCTTGAACAGGCTGGCGTATGGCCAGGTGTGTGCATGACTGCTACGTTAAGCTCACCAATAGAAAAATGGTCATTATCAGCAAAGAGCGTATCAAATTGAGAGCCATCCGTTGGCATATGTAGCGTCTCTGGAAACTCTGGCGCCCAGTGACTTTGCACTTTCGTTATTTGATTGCTAATGCCAAGGCGGCCACCTAGTTTTTCTTGTAAGCGTTTTGCGCCGGTTAAATGATCGGCGTGCACGTGTGTTTCTAATATCCATTCGAGTTGTAATTGGTTGGCATTGAGGTAGCGTTCTATTTTATCTAGCGCCCCTGTTGAAAGGCTGTTTGATGATAATTCAAAATTTAATACGGGATCAATAACGGCGCATATTTTTGTTTTAGGATCGGATACAACATAGGTAAATGTTGCGGTCTCATTGTCAAAGAAATATTTAATATCCATGCTTTATCCTTAAAATAAATTCAATTCATGAGTTAAAATGATACAACCAAGTATGAGAGTAAATCCTGCAAAAAACCGTTTTAGTTTAACTTCTGAAATTTTTTCGCTAAGTAAAGCGCCGACGGTAACACCTAAAATGGTCATTACCATAAATAATATGAGTAGGTTCCAGTTGATGACAAGGCCGATGCTTAGATCACTGATAAAACCAAGCAGCGCATTTAAGGTAATTACGGTAAGCGATGTGCCAATGGCTTGTTTGGTAGAAAAGCCATAAAAATAAATTAAACTTGGGAAAATTAAAAATCCACCACCCGCACCAACAAAGCCAGTGATCATACCAACGCATAAGCTACCAAAAATTAATTTACTCCACTGTTTGGGAGACATTAATTTAGATGTATAGGGTGTGGACTTTGTTTGAGACAGTAACATGATGCTAGCTGATGTGATCATTAAGCCTGAGAAAAAAAGCATAATGATGGTATCTGTTGTAAATATTCCAATGCTGTTTGGTAGAGAAGGTAGAATTAAGCTACGTGTTATCCAGGTAGTAAACATGGCAGGCATGGAAAATATAATGGCTTCTTTAAAAAACACATTACCTTTTTTCCAATAGGTTAGGCTGCCGATTAAGGCTGTGATGCCGACGATGCAAAGGGAGTAACTGGTGGCTAATTTAGGTGGTACGCTTAAGAGATAAACTAGGATGGGTAAGGTTAAAATGGAACCGCCAGCACCAATCAAACCTAAAATTAATCCCATTACTAGGGCCATTACGTAGCCAAAGAGTATGATGGGTGAAGACATTATTGCTCCTGATCCTTAGGATATTTGATGTTACCAAAGCGGCATGAATCGACATGCAGCTTTGGCATATACCCAATGGAAATAACGCATCTTCATTTCCATTGGGTATATAACTTTATAGGTTATTTAAATGGATTATGTACAACGATTAATGCATCTCTTTCCGGGCCCGTTGAAATTAAATGAACCGGTACGCCTAAGATAACTTCTAAGCGTTTGATGTACGCTTTAGCGTTTTCAGGTAAGTCATCGTAACTTGTTACGTTTTCGCTGGTGGCTTGCCAACCGGGCATTTCTTCATAAATGGGCGTCATTTTCTCAAATTGCTCTGCATCCATTGGCGGATACTTTGTTTGTGTGCCGTCTGGTGCTTGGTAGGCAGTACAAATTTTAATGGACTCTAAAGAATCCATAACGTCCATTTTTGTTAAGCAAATACCGGTGATGCTGTTAATTTGAATTGCGCGTCGAAGTAATACGGCGTCAAACCAACCGCAACGTCTTGGCCGACCTGTTACAGCGCCAAATTCATTACCACGTTTAGCTAACTCTAAGCCTATGTCATCATGCAATTCTGTTGGGAAAGGACCGCCACCAACACGAGTTGTATAGGCTTTGGTGATCCCCAGTACGTAATCTAAATAACATGGGCCAAAACCAGCGCCTGTTGATACGCTGCCAACGCAAACGTTGGATGACGTAACGTATGGGTAGGTACCATGATCAACGTCTAAGAAACTTCCTTGAGCGCCTTCAAATAAAATACTGTCGCCCGCTTCTCTGTGTTCGGATAAGCGCGTTGTTACGTCTGTAATTAATGGCTTTAATCGTTTGCCCCAGGCTAAGGCTTTTTCAAAGGTTTCATCAACGGAGATAGGCGCTTGGTTAAAACGTTTGGTTAATAGGAAGTTATGGTATTCCAATAAGGTTTCAATTTTTTCGCGTAAGCCGTCTTCTGATAATAAATCATGAATTTTAAGGGCGCGACGAGCTACTTTATCTTCATAAGCAGGGCCAATGCCTCGGCCTGTCGTGCCGATGGCTTTTTTGCCCATGGCTAATTCGCGCGCTTGATCAATGGCGATGTGAGAAGGAAGAATAACCGGGCAAGCAGGGCTGATTTTTAGTCGTTTAAGCACGGTTACGTTACGCGCTTCTAATTCGTCAACTTCAAGAAATAAGGCGTCTGGTGAAACAACCACGCCGTTACCGATGTAACATTGTGAATCTTCACGAAGCATGCCGGAAGGGATTAAACGAAGAACGGTTTTTTCACCGTTAATGTATAACGTATGGCCTGCATTATGGCCGCCTTGAAATCTAACGACGACTTTTGCGTTGTCTGTTAACCAGTCAACGACTTTCCCTTTTCCTTCATCACCCCATTGGGTGCCTACAATTGCAATGCTTTTAGACATAACTCACTCATTTACTGACAAAGGGAGCGCTTCTTTAAAACGCAATAACGTTTTAAAGAAGGAGCTCCCAAAATAATAGAAATCTAAAACGGCCATTGTTTGCGCCGTTGTTAGGACAACCCCTACCAGGGGCGTATTTACCCTTGGTATTGAAGCGCTTGAATTAATTGAGCTTTGCCCTATTTGGTTTTAAAAGTCTTTAAAATACTCAAAATGACACAGCCATTCTTGCATTTTTAAACTCTTTTAAAAACCAAATATTACTAAAGTCAATCAATCCCTTCACACCAACACCCAGGGTAAACACGCCCTTATGGCAGGATAATCAACACACTGAATAAAAAAACAAGATGTTATCAGCTTTTCAGCTTGGTTTCACCTTTTAATCCAGTTGATTGTTTAAAATAGTTAAAGAATTGACTGTCTTGGTTTAACACCATGATGTCACTCTTATTACTAAAGGCTTTCTCATAGGCTTTTAAGCTGCGATAAAAAGCAAAGAAATCAGGTGCTTGCTTATAGGCGGTTGAGTATATCCCTTCCGCTTTGGCTGCGCCAACAGCCCTAAGTTTTGCTCCAGAACTCAACGCTTCAGCAATAATAACTTTAGCTGTTTTATCGGCGGCGCCTCGGATAGCGTCTGCCTGACCACGACCATCTGCACGGTGATGATTGGCAATTTTTTCCATATTGGCACGCATTCGCTGATAAATCGCGGTGCTGGTTGTTGAGGGTAAGTCAATGCCTTTAATGCGCACATCTACCACTTCAATGCCTAGGTCTTTTGCTTTTAAATCGGCTGTTTTTTGTAATATGTCCATGATGTCATCTCGCTCGCCTGAGACAACGTCAGCAATGGTACGCTTACCAAATTCAGCTCGAATGGAGGTATCTAGAAACTTTTCAAGCAAACTTTCTGCATTAAACGTATTACCACTGGTCCGTTTATAATAATGGGCAAGGTTACTGATGCGCCATTTAACATAATAATCAACAATCACGTCTTTCTTTTCCTGGGTTACAATACGAGACGATTTAATGTCCAGTGTTTGTAAGCGAGTATCGAAAATTCGAACGCTATTGACCAAGGGTAATTTGTAATGCAAGCCGGGACCAAAATTAGCTGCTGAACCATCGGCAGCTTTTTCGATTTCTCCTAACCGTAAGAGCAACGAAGAGTAACCTTCAGGCACTACATAAAGGCTTGATGCTGCCCACAGTAATGCAATGAAGAAGAGAGAAGTCATGCCGGTTTTTACGCCCTTATTCATTGTAATCTACTCCCGTATCGACCATATGATTGAGGTTTTCTTACCAAATTATTACTAGCCAAATTACTGCTTGGTGAATCTTTAGGCAAATCTTTAGCGCTGGCTAATGCTTCATCGGCTGAAATTTGCAGTTCATCTCTGGATGCATTTTTATTCAAAGCGCCGCCAGTCATTAACTTTTCAAGGGGTAAGTACAATAAATTTCCAGAGGACTTATCAACCAGTATTTTACTGCTTTGGCTTAACACTCGCTCCATACTGTCAAGGTACATCCGCTCGCGCACAACCGTTTCAGCTTTTTTGTATTGTGGTAATAAGGCAAGAAATTCTGCAACAGCACCCTCAGATTTTAATACCCAAGATTCAGCGTCAGCTTCTGCTTCACTTAAAATTCTTTGCGCTTTACCTTTAGCAATCGGTACAACTTTCTCTTGGTATGAACGGGCTTTTTCCATGAAACGTTTTTCATCTTCTTGGGCAGTAATGGCATCATCAAACGCGCCTTGAACCGTTTCAGGTGCTCGGGCTGGTTGAGGTGCAACATTAACCACAACAATACCGGTTTTATAGTCGCTCAAAATACCACTTAATAACGCTTCAACGTTGGTTCCCCAAAGTTCTCGGCCTTTCGTCAAAATATCATCCAAGGTGGTATGCCCAACAACTTGTCTTAAGGAACTTGCCGTTGCTTGTTTCAAGCTTTCTGTCGGTGAGGTCACATTAAATAAATAGTCTTGTAAGTTAGCAATGCGATAGATAACAGAAACCGATACCTGAACGATGTTTTCATCTTTCGTTAACATTTGCGCTGAATAGGTATAGTTAAATCGTTTTTCAACGTTTTCAATGATGGTGCTGTCAATAAAACGAGGGATCCAATGGGGACCAGGCCCAACGGTTTCAACGTATTTACCAAAGCGAAGTACAGCCGCTTGTTCTGCTGCGCCAACAATGAAAATGCCGGACAGTGCCCAAAATAAAAGCGCAATACCTAGTAACACGCTAAGCATTATGCCGCCACCACCAGAAGCGTCTGTGGAAGAACCACCACCACTGCCTTTTTTACCACCAAGGGCATTAGCAAATTTTTGCTGAAGTTTACGAAAGGCTTCATCTAAATCTGGTGGTCCTTGGTTTTTATTACTCCATGGATCTTTTTTATTATCGTTATCGTCCGAATCGTTCCAACCCATCAGTCGGCTCCTTTAAGTTTGATTGGCGTAAAGTAAAGTGAATTATATACTGACGAGCATTCAAGAAGCGAGTTTATACTTTGATGTTTTATTCTTGTGGACCACTTAATTTTAAATTGCATACTTAAGAACCAGAGCGGCCTAATAAGGGCGGCTTTTTCAGGGTTGACGTATGTGTCATTAACAAGGTATTTCAGTAAACAATATGGCGTGGCCATTATCACAGGCCCTATGGCTGATTTTTTAGCCCGAGCGGTTTTTTTTTAGATAAAAATCATGCGTTAATTTATCGAGAACTGGTTCCAGATATTTATCAGGCACCTATACCCAAAGTCATTCCTCCTTATCGTTTACATCAATATCGTTTAAAAATGAGAATAGAAAATGCAGGCCCAAACCATTAGCACGTTAAGGCAGGCAACAAAAACAGTGGCAGAGCCTAAATCTTTGGCTCTGCCAGACAGTTCATTTTGTTCTAGACCAATGCGATCAACAACGGCTTCAACTGCTGAATTGAGTAGCTCAACAATAAAAACCAACAGCAGCGCACCAATTAATAATGCTTTTTCAACGCCACCATTGCCAAAATAAAGGGCTAATGGCAGCGCAATGGCAGCAATAAAAATTTCCAAACGAAACGCAAATTCATGCTCAACTGCGCTTGCCAGTCCTTGCAATGAATAACCCGTTGCCAGCCATAATTTTTTAATCAATGTTTTCACTCTCTGGTTGTGAAATTAAGTCAATTTCTTCTTTATCAATGTTTTCCGGCTTTGCTTGCCATATTAAATCAAGTTCTCGGGCTGCTTTGACGTCATCTAACCTTTTAACAGGCAACGTATGTGGAGCTTTCAGTAGTATATCTGGTGAGTACCTCATTTCTTGTCGTATGGCTTTTAATGCGGTAACAAACCCATCAATTTCTTCTTTTGTTTCTGTTTCCGTCGGTTCTACTAAGAAGCATTCGGGAATTAAAAGAGGAAAGTAAGTCGTGGGCGCGTGGTAACCATAGTCCAATAAGCGTTTTGCAAAATCCATGGCACTAATATGGTGCGTTTTTTTTTCTGCGCTTAACGTTACAATAAATTCATGGCTCGCTCTTCGCTCTGGGTAGGCTAACTCAAAACCAAGTTCTTGCATTTTGACCATTAAATAATTGGCATTTAAAGTGGCAAATTCTGATACGCGGTTTAAGCCTTCACGGCCAAGCATGCGAATGTAAAAGTATGCACGTAATAAGATGCCAGAGTTACCCATAAAGGCAGATAAGCGGCCGATGGAGTCAGGGTAGTCTTCGTTTATCGCATAGCGATATTGCTTCTCGTCTTTAATAACAATCGGCATGGGTAAATACGGTTTTAACTTATCGTTAACCGCAATAGGACCAGCGCCTGGGCCGCCGCCGCCATGTGGTGTAGCAAAGGTTTTATGTAAATTTAAGTGCATGACATCAAAGCCCATGTCGCCAGGTTTTACTTTACCTAAAATGGCGTTTAAATTTGCGCCATCATAATAGAGTAGGCCACCTGCGCCATGAACTGTCTGAGCCACTGCTTGCATATTACGACTAAACACACCTAGGGTGGATGGGTTGGTCAGCATTATCCCTGCCGTTTGTGGGCCAACGGCAGCTTTTAATGCGGCAAGATCAACATCGCCATCCGCAGCCGTTGGGATTTCTTTAATTTTATATCCGCACATAACCGCAGAAGCTGGGTTGGTGCCGTGCGCAGCATCAGGAACCAAAATTTCATTACGCGCTGTATCGCCGCGCGCTTGATGGTAAGCGCGGATCATTGCGACCCCTGCAAACTCACCTTGCGAGCCTGCCATGGGGGTTAATGAGATCCCTGTCATGCCGGTAATGTCTTTTAGGTATTCTTGGAGTTCAAAAATACATGATAATAAACCTTGGCTGTGTTCTTGGTTGGCTAAGGGGTGACGGTTTAAAAAATCGCCCGCGCTGGCTGCTCGGTGTACGCCACGAGGGTTGTACTTCATTGTGCAGGAACCCAAAGGGTAAAACTGCGTATCAATGGAGAAGTTTTTTTGTGATAGCTGAGTAAAGTGGCGTACGACTTGCAACTCAGAGCAACGCGGCAAACCCGTTGCCGTAGTGCGAAGTAAACTTTCTGGAATGATTGAATTAATAGGTGTTGATTCCATTCGCTGAGATTT
The DNA here is from genome assembly GCA_963934185.1 of uncultured Legionellaceae bacterium. Lineage (GTDB taxonomy): Bacteria > Pseudomonadota > Gammaproteobacteria > Legionellales > Legionellaceae > CAWVYD01. The sequence goes on from CAWVYD010000023.1 coordinate 8,637, forward strand.
AGCGACTCGTGTGGGTTTTGATTTCTCAAAGATTAGCATTGTCAGCATTCCTTATTAGCAATTTAATCTCATCCAAACTTTTAATGGCCGTAAATTCAATGATCTCATAGGAGGCAACGCCGGCTTTGTTAAAGGGATCGTGTTTTAAAATGGATTCAAGTTTAATTTTATCATTACCAACGGCAATGATGATCCCACCTGTACGAGGTTTGCGGGGACCAGAGGCAAGAAATTGACCGGATTGATAATGCATGTCTAAAAAATCGCGGTGCGCTTGCGTGTATTTATCGATTTCAGTGAGATCAGTCAAATACGTTATATGTACGATAAACATTATTTCGCCTCATTAATGGCTGTTTGTAAAAGGACTGCATAGTTATCAAGATCAGCACTTGTTTTGGTTTCAGTGACACAAAGTAACAAGCTGTCGCCTAAGTCAGGGTAGTATGGTTTTAAGGATAAGCCTGCTTCGATGCCCTTTTCATGCATGAACGCCAATACTTTATCGACGCTAACGGGTAATTTAATGGCAAATTCATGGAAAAAGGGTTTGTCTGATAAACGCTCAACGCCATCAATGGTCATGAGTTTGCTAAAGAGCAATGTTGCATTTGCGTGGCACGCCTTTGCAACGGATTGTAAGCCTTCATCACCCATGACACTCATGTAAATGGTGGCTGCTGTTACTAATAAACCTTGATTGGTGCAAATGTTTGACGTGGCTTTAGAGCGGCGAATATGTTGCTCTCTTGCTTGCAGTGTTAACGTAAACCCTTCTTTCCCGTCCAAATCAAGCGTGCGTCCGATTAAGCGGCCAGGTAATTGGCGAACATAGGGTAATTTGCAGGTTAGGAAACCAAAGTAAGGGCCGCCAGAAGCTAATGAGACACCTAAAGGTTGACCTTCACCGCAAACGATGTCTGCGCCATGTTCACCCCATTCACCTGGCGGTTTCAATAAAGCTAATGACATTGGGTTGACGCAAGCAATGAGCATGATACTTTTTTGATGCGCCCAGTTAGCTAAGGCATCGACATCTTCCAGTGTGCCAAGAAAGCTTGGTTGCGCGATAACGACAGCAGCAAAGTTTTCATCATCAAAGTTACTTAACGCATCAAGCGGTGTGAATTCTAATTCAATGCCTTGTGCGTGAACAATGGTTTTAACAGTGTCTATGTAGTACGGATGAACACCTTCAATTATTAAAATTCGTTTGGATTTTGATCGTTTGTTGGTACGTACCGCCATTAATACTGATTCTGCTAACGCGGATGCACCATCATAAAGCGATGAATTTGATACCTCCATGCCGGTTAATTTTGCCATCATGGTTTGAAATTCATAGAGTAATTGTAATGTACCTTGGCTTGCTTCTGCTTGATAGGGCGTGTAGGCGGTTAAAAATTCGCCTCGGCTGGCAATTTCCCAGACGCAAGCTGGGATGTGGTGCTCATAAGCGCCGGCGCCAATAAAGCATTTTCCCAGTTGAATGCCGCTTAATTTTTCAGATACGAGCTGACTTAATTGCAGCTCGTTCATGCCTTTAGGTACATGCGCTAATTCTTCACAGCGAAGCGCCTTTGGGATCTCATCAAATAAGGTTTCAACGTCTGCCACTTGAATGGATGCTAACATGCTAGAAACATCGGCTTGCGTGTGAGGAATGTAAGGCATGGTTAGGCATCTCCAGCAATAAATTGTGCGTATTCTTGAGCGTTGAGAAGGTCAGATAATTCATTTTCATCAACGTCTGTTAATTGCAGCAACCAACCGTCACCATAAGGGCTTTGATTAACTAATGCGGGTGAGTCTTCAATCTCTGAGTTAATAGCAACCACTTCGCCAGATACGGGGGCGTATAAATCAGAAGCTGCTTTTACACTTTCGACCACACCAAAGGGTTCGCCCTTGTTTATAATGTCAACTTCTTCAGGTAATTCGACAAAGACAATGTCACCAAGTAAGTTTTCAGCGTAATGACTAATGCCTATGGTGATTAGGTCGCCTTCTTTGCGAACCCATTCGTGACTTTTGTTAAATAATAATTCTTCTGGGATTTCTTCTTCATTCATTATTTTTCTCCTAAATTATTTTTGTAAAAAACGAGGTTTACTAACCTTTACGGGTAAGTGTTTACCCCGAATTTCAACCATACAGGTGTCTGGCGTTGCTTTTGGTACTCTTGCGAGAGCAATGGATGTATTTAAGGTTGGGCTATAGCCGCCACTGGTAATAACGCCTTCACCTATGCTATCAACAATAATTTTTTGTCCGTGTCGTAAAATGCCTTTACCCATTAGGGTTAGGCCAACCATTTTATTAACCGTACCGTGTTGTTTTTGAGCTAACAAAGCACCTCGGCCTATAAAATCTCTGCCATCATCGGTTAATTTAACGGTCCATGCTAAGCCGCTTTCAAGCGGGGTAACGGTTTCATCCATGTCTTGGCCATAAAGCAGCATACCCGCTTCTAAACGCAGAGAATCTCTTGAGCCTAACCCGCATGGGCGAACGCCTTGTTCAAGCAGCGCTTTCCATAAGTCAACCAGGTATTCTTGAGGCACGATAAGTTCAAAGCCATCTTCGCCGGTGTAGCCCGTACAAGCAACAAACCAGTCGGCAACGTCTAAGCACTCAAAATTTCTGAGGGTGTTAATGGCATCCATTTTATCGGCTGAAATGGCTTTAAATAATTTTTCGCGTGCTTTAGGGCCTTGGACCGCTATAATCGAAAGCTCGGGTTGTTCTAATAAACCAATAGAAAAACCTTGAGCTTTATCTTCAATCCAGCTTAAATCTTTATCTCGGGTACCCGCATTTAAAATGAGTCGATAACTGTCAGGCGCGCGGCTGTAAATAATTAAATCATCCACCACTCCGCCATGTTGATTGAGCATGCAGCTGTACATTGCTTGACCGGGTTTTAACGTATCAACATCATTGGCTAATAAGTAACGTAAAAATTGACGGCCACCGGCGCCAAGCACATCAACTACGGTCATATGAGACACATCAAACATACCTGCATCTTGCCGCACAGCATGGTGCTCTTCAATTTGGGAGCCATAATTTAACGGCATGTCCCAACCTGAAAAATCCGTTATCTTTGCTGAACTCAAGACGTGTTGTTCATACAGTGGGGTTTTAGCCACAAAGCACTCCTTATGTTGCATAACATAAAATTCCTGCAATGATTGAATTAGACTGCGCGCAGTATACATAGAAATATAGTAACGTTTTCTAAAAAAAAATCACTTAAATCATTAACATTAAATGTAATTTTTTTTTAAAGGAGTTCGTTTCAAAGACAAGACTGCCATCTTCGTTGCGCTTAGTTGCATTACATTGCTATGGTCCGGGCGATTTTAATCGATAATGGAATAAACATGGAAATATTAAGCCCTATTTTGAATTTAAACAATAACAGGCCCTAATTATTTACATGAATTTATGGCCGCGCGCAGTATAGGTTGTTAGATAATATCGTTAATCGTATGGCACTTGCTGGCTCTGAGGCTGAGGTAATGTTGCTTGAACAAGCGTTAAATCAAAGAGAAGTTTAACCTTCGTATGAATGTGAGTTTCTATTCGGGCTCACATCCACATCGTTATTTCAACAGGTGTCTTAGCGATATTGCACAAAGTTTAATATCGCACCATTTTGTACCATGTGTTCGGCACGTAAGCGTGGGCTTTGATAGTAATTAATATGGCCATTGCCAACGGCAAAGGCATTAAGTTCTTTGCTGCTGATAACGCGAATTAAAGAATAATCAAATGCTTTGACGTAAACTTTCATGCTGCGCAAATAGCGTGCATCAAGCTCGGACTTATCATAGGTTGTTGCATGTAAAAAGCGTGCGATGCCACCCAAATAGACTTTAACATCACCATGACCTTCAACGGTTAAATCTGGGCTATCTATCCAATGCAATGCGAGCTTGCCCGAGCCGCCAAATTTTAAGTGTTCTAATTTGACCACACCTTGCATGTTAATGTCGGAGCTGGCATTCATAGTAATGTCTAAACTTGAGCTATGCACGCCTTTAAGCATGACCGTGTTTTTACCGGTGACTTTCAGTTCGCTCAATTCAAGATCGCCAGACAAATCAACCTTACCGTTCACATACAGCAATAAACTCATGTCAGAACTTTTTAATTGCTTACCACTAATATTACCGTTGCCGTTAAATGAAAAACGATTAATTTTATTAACGTAAACCGTGGCGCTGACTGGACCATGCTTTAGGTAATGGTCGGGTATATCGACGCTTACTTTACCGTCTTTAACGGTTGAGGTAATAAATGCTAAATCCCGGCTGTCACCTTTAAGTGATAAAGAGGAACCTTTACGAGAGCGTTTAATGACCACGTCTAAATCGCCATCAAATTCAATGTCGGAGAAATGACGTGTAGTACGTATTTGTGTTTGATTTTTAATGACGGGGGCTTTTGGCGGCGGCACAACTTTTTTTAGACAAGAAGTAATAAAAAAGGCTGTCAAGCACAAGCAAGCGACTTTGAACGATTTCATAGCGATAATTTACACCTAAATTTTATTTATCATCCAATTTAGAACAATTTAGAGCTCGGCACAAATTCCAAAAAAAAATTGAGGCATTTTTTTGATTGCATGATTCATAGAAAGGCGCTAAATGTTTTTATGATCCGGATTGATAAAAAACTAACGAAATGAGTTCAAAGGAAGCAATGGACGTACAGAGCAAAGATAGTATATTCGTAATGATTCTATGTTTTTGAGCTTCGAATGAACCAGTATGTGTTCCATTGTCGTGGTCACGTTTACAGGGCGCGTTTTTGCCAAAAGGAGGCGGTTTATCCGAGCGGAATTCTTGGTGTTGCATGAATAGCAAGGTCAGTATCTATTTTTCCTGTTTCTTTAAGCTGGCGCCAACCAAGATAGGCAACCATGGCGCCATTATCCGTGCAAAATTCTTGACGAGGGAAAAAGGCTTGTCCGCCCATTTTTTTAAGCATGGTATGTAAATTCTTCCGCAATTGAATGTTGGCACTTACACCGCCAGAGACAACCAGTGTTTTAATGCCCGTTTGCTCAATGGCACGTTGGCTTTTAATCATGAGGGTTTGACATACGGCGCGTTGAAAGGAGGCGGAAATGTTTGCTTTAACCAGATCCGTTTGTGTGGATTTTTGCCAAGTCGTTAACACATGCGTTTTTAAGCCACTAAAGCTCATGTCTAAGCCTGGGCGGTTGGTCATTGGCCTTGGGAAGACATAAGCCATTTCATCACCGTCATCCGCCAGTTTTGCCAATTTAGGGCCGCCAGGGTACTCAAAACCCATAAGCTTTGCTGTTTTATCAAAGGCTTCGCCTACCGCATCGTCTAAGCTTTCACCAAGCAACTCGTAACAGCCAAACGCGGTTACTTTTAATAATTGGCTGTGTCCACCAGAGACCAAAAGTGCAATGAAAGGGAAAGTAGGCGGATTATCTTCCAGCATAGGCGCCATTAAATGCGCTTCTAAATGATGCACGCCAAGCGCTGGTATACCTAAGCCATACGCCAAGCTTTTGGCAAAGCTTGCGCCTGTTAATAAGGCGCCAACTAAGCCTGGGCCTTTGGTGTAGGCGATGGCGCTTAATTGATTTGCCTTAATGCCCGCTTGTGAGAGTGCTTCTTTATATAGGGGGACTAATTTACGCACGTGATCGCGTGAGGCCAGCTCAGGCACAACGCCGCCGTATTCGGCATGTTGTTTGACTTGGCTATATAGCACATTAGCGCACAAGCCTTTTGCTGTGTCATAAATAGCAATGCCTGTTTCATCGCAGGAAGATTCAATACCTAAAATGCACGTCATGGTAGCGCTCAAACTATGAATGGTTTAAAACAAGGCAGTTTATCATGGAACTTATCTCGACCCTACCTCTAGTTAATGAGTAATTAGAAAGTCATTCATTAAATGCGGTATATTTGATGGTGTTGACATTTTTTTGTTCCAGTGTATGATTTGAGAACAAATTAGTTTTGGAAGAGTAGAAGAATGTCGTATTTTTTATTGAAGGCACTAGAAGTTCTAGCCATGTTAATTTCTTTGCAATTAAACGTTATGCTTGCTGGAGCGGCTTTGGCTTTATTATGTCCACCTCTGATGCCTATGGCTAGCCTTTTATGGATATTACCAG
>CAWVYD010000024.1:0-14693 GCA_963934185.1 uncultured Legionellaceae bacterium
CAGCCATAAGGTGCGAAGCGCCGGCCGACACTCACACTAATGCCTTAATTCAATGCCATTGGGGAGCTGTGTTGTCAATAAGAACTGGATAATGTTTTAAGCTACTTTAGTCCAAAGATTACTTTGCCTTATCATCATCGACTTATCGGCAACAGCACCATGTGATTATAATAAGATCAAAAAGGCTATTTTGAATGATTTTTTAGATTTAAATTAAGACATTAGATACCGCGGGCAAACCGCGGTAAATATTGAAATCATCGTGTGGCTTTGAAAATAAAGAATTACTCTTCGCGGGTACCAACGTATTTATCATCAAAATACTTACGTAATTTAGTACGCAACGTACCACGACTAATGCCTAACATGATGGCTGCTCGGGATTGATTGTATTTACAATGTTCCATTACCGTTTTAAATAAAGGCCCTTCCACTTCATCAACAACAAACGAATACAAATCAATCGGATCGCAGCCTTTAAGTTCACTGAAATAATTCGTTACTGCTGTGGATACTGCATCAGATAGTGAGGCAGAAACCATCTCATCTGCTTCTATTTTTGCTGTTATTGTCATTTATTAATCTCATTTGTCGAAAGGGAGAATTCTACCGAATTGGTTAAAAACTAACAAGTGAAGATCCAATAAAAGAAGCGTTTTTTTTAAAAAAAAAGGACGCATTGCGTCCCTTTTTGATTTGTAATCTATTATGTCTCATATTTAAGAACGTATGATGATCATTGCTCCAACATATCGGGTGTGAAAGGCTTACCGTTAACAAATAAATGACCTTTATCAAACTTAAATTTAAAGACGTAGTTTGCGCCTTTTTTAATTAATAGCTGATTATCAATTAATTTTTTAACTTGTGTTTTCACCTTCTGCTCTGCAAGTGCTTTGACCTCTATGCGAGACATATGACTGACTGGCTTGCTGGTATGCGCTATTGTTTTCTCCTCTGACGCATGATTGATGCCTGCATTTATTTGTGCTTGCAAAGCACGTTGATGCTCGTCTCGCTGTTGATGTCGTAATTTACGAGACGCTTGTTTAACAAGCTGGGCATCAACCAACACCATTGGTACGCTTAGTTCACCTGAAGCTTTTACGTAATCAGCCAATTCATCCACACTGTTGACCTTAGTTCCCATTGGTACCTTGATGTTTAAACCTGCGCTGATTTGACCTTCAGGCATTTGAAATCTAACATTTTTTAACGATAATTCAGCGCCGCGAGTCACCATTTTAGGTAATATTTTATTTAATTCATCCCTTAACTTCGTCGCCTGTTCTTTAGCTAACTCACCCGAATTTTTAATGCGTAGCGTTAATGTTTGAACCGCGGAAAACGTTTTTGCATCTAAATTTTTCAATGAAAAATCAATATTAGCAGGTCCATAAGTCTTGCCCATTACCATAGCCCGCTCTAACGACATGTTTAAACCAATGTTTACCAGCCCAGAGTTCATGTTTGCAAAAGACTTCATTTGCCATTTAGATAAATCAAACATCGCTTGCCCCTGAGTAGAGACTTTAATTGAAGGCACATTAAATTCATTATCCCCTACCCATAAGCCGTAATCAGCAGCTTTAATATCAGAATTCATATGCATCTTAGCGACTGATGCATTACCAAACGGACTTTTCAACACCATACCATTAACGGAACCTTGCCCTTTTACGCTGTCTAAGGCCTTCGACAAATCGTAAACCATGGTCATGCCTTTCCACGTAAAACTGCCTGGAAACTGTTTGTGTTTTAAAGTGAATGCTGGAATGGCTGTATTAATACGAATGGATTCATCAAAATTAATGAAAAGATTTAAATCAAACTGAGGCAGTGTTGAATCGTCTGTTAATTGAACCTTTGCTTTTTGACTAAGCTTGGCAGGAAAAGCTATTTTAGACTGAACAAAAGCCAAACCGGGCTTAGACAGTGGAAAGATAAAAGGGCCATGATTTATCTTAATGTTGAAATCATAAGACATTCTTTTCATATCGAACAAAACAGGTATGGGTACCCCTGTTAAATCAAGCTTTACACCTAGTTTAGCGGAGGAAGATAATAGTCCTCTGTCATAATTTTTTACAACTAAATTCATTTTGGGTGCGGATGGAACGTTTACTGTTTGCGTTTGAAGCAAGTGATCAAACCCTTTAATGCTTTTTTTAAGTTGACTTTCTGCTTCACTACCAAAATAAATTGATGTGCCTACATAACCTAATATAGCAACACTCATTACGCCAATCAGCCCTTTTTTCATTATTCATTCCCTTTTATTTTCTTATTAATGTAGTCATTGGTTATAGCACATACATTTAATGCCTGCCGCCAAATCACTCTTTTAATGGGCTACAATACGTTTCTTTCATCATGAAAACCACGGCAAGCGCCAAAAAAGAGCATAAGGGTAGTATGGATAACGCTGTTGAAAAGTCTTGCCGCGTTAAAAGAGCAATGTCATGCACTGACGAACCCGTGCTAACTTCTAGTACCCGTCCAAAAACGGGCTGAAGCACAGCCCCAATCATAATTGAACCCATATTAGTAAATGCAATGGTTGCACCAATACAGTTGCGCGGGTTGATTTCTGTTGCAGCCGCGTAAGCGACAACAACGCCAATGTTAGTTAAACCATAAACAAAAAAGAGAACATAAAGCATGATTTCCGATACGTTCGGTAAATAAAAAATAACCAATAAACACAGAAAACCGCACACAGCAGAAAGATATAACAACGGTTTACGGAGCCCTATTTTGTCAGAAAGCCAACCAGAAATCGGACCACCGATACCCCAGCCAATAAAAATTAATCCATTTGCAAAGGCTGCTGAATGTGCCGAAAAGCCTCGACCGTATTGTAAATAACTTGGTCCCCAGAACTCTGCAATGACTGCCGTTGGTGCAAACAATAGTCCTGCATAAATAGCCATTAACCAAGTTTGACCATTTGATAAAACCGTTTTTAAGCTGTCTCTTACTCTCTGGCTATGCTGCTTTTTAGGTGCGCTGGTGGCTGATAGATAATGACGTCGAGGCGAGTCTTGCACAAAACGCAAAATGAGACAGGATAAAGCAACAAACAATGAGGCCATTATCATCATGGTATGACGCCAACCAATTTGATCCATAAGATACGACACCGGCATTTCACCAAAAGCAGCACCCCACATGCCAACCGCTTGCGTTAAACCTGCCAGTAAGCCTAAACGCTCAGGAGGAAACCATGTTGCTGCTAAGCGGAGCGCACTAACAAACGCAAATGCTGCGCTAAAACCAATCATCATGCGGGCAATGCCAGCCACGTAAATCGTATCAGCCAAGCCAAACACAACGCAGCCTAAGGCGGTTAGCAAAGACATGAATGATAATAACCATCGAATGCTGTAGCGATCGACCAGGATCCCTACCGGTAGCTGCATGATAATATATGGATAATAGAAAAAAGAGGTCAATAAACCAAGCGATGTCGCATTCACACCAAAGGCAAGTTGAAGCTCTCGCCCCATCACACCAGGTGATACGCGCGCTAAATAATCAGAAAAGAAATAAGCGGCGGCTAACCCCCATACACACCAAGGAAGTAATGAATTTTTACTCTGTCGCTCTATTTTTTTTTCCATAACTCACTCAGACATTAAAAAAGGAATACTTTCAACCATACCCAATGGATATGAAGATGGGTATAGTAACCCATTGTTTTAAACTGACTTATTTATTTAGCCAGAGAGATTATTTCCCCACTAAATTGTTAAAGCAGCAGCATCATGGGTAATGGTCAATACCATTGAATTAAGGCATTAGTGTGAGTGTCGGCCGCTGCTTCACACCTTATGGCTGCGCCATAGTGTGGGTGTGAAATGCAATCGTTTTCGCTCATGACTTCCTTAATTCAATGGTATTGGGGTAATGATAATATGTTAAGCCTTTAGTGGATAGATAATATCGAAGGCTAAAACCCGCCTTTCCAAGGAGTTTGGCTATAGAACCTATCAATGATGGGTTATGACAACCCCATAGGTCCAATCTAAGGATTTTTCAGAATTTGCTGCGGCTGTGTCAATAAGTTCTGATTCGCTTAAGCCATAACCTTTAATAATGATAGCGTAATAATAAGCACTGGCTAAACAGGTATTATATAAGTATGTATCTTCCGGAGAAGATGCTTTTAATGCTTGCCAGTTTACTTGGCAAGCGCCTTTTTGACCCAGCATTAACACTTCGTTTATGGTTAATGGTGATGCCAGTGACTCAAACGGTTTCGAATGAGAAAGCCCCTCTAACGCACCTAATGCAAACCATTTGTCAACGCCTTGAATTATCGCTTTGTCTTTGATTTGACTAACTTTGTGTAGCTTATTTGTCAACACTTCAATGTCTTGCTCACATTTGACAGCATCTCCCTTGCCTAACGCGCCACTTGGCAGCGGAAAACGTTCAGCAAAACAGTGTTCATCATTTAAAAACTGATGCGTCAATTCATTAATACCAATGCCTAAAAAACTTTGAGAATAAATTTTATACGTCTTATTCGACACCTGTATTCGTGTAATCAATGCATCATTAAGTGTGTCTGTTTTATTGACTGGCAAAGCAATTTGAATGGAAGCGCCGCCAAAATCCATCATGCCAATGCGCTTGTGCTCAGTAGAGTCTGAAAACGTTCCCGCAATATAATTGACGGCTAACCAGCCAAAAACACCTTCTTCTTGTCCTGAAATGGTTTTAAGCACCTTAAGTTCTAAATTAGATTGCGTATTAAACCACTGAGTTACGTTTTGATAGATAGACGTTTGTTTATCTTCTGGTAAAAGGCGCATGCCTGCTGTTGAATAATAATAAACGGGTAACGTATTTGAATTGTTTTGCTTAAAATCTGAAAAAAGACGTGATAAATAAAGGCTGGTTTTTTCCTTATCATCCCCTAAGCTAGCAAGCCCAGTAGACATTTTTTTAACCATTTTTTCTTTAATAACAACTGGGGTATTACCTTTGGAAAAGGTATATTGATATAAATGAGCTCGACTGCCTGTTGAGCCTGAGTCAACAACAATCATGCAACTATCAGCCGTACAATTATTATCTGCTGCAACAGGAAACATGCACAAACATGCGATTGCAGTAACTATAAATCTCATCATTGGTTCAACATCCTCAAATTAAAATCATTATCGTTACAAAAATCATGAATAAAGCCGATTGAGCACAAAAATGATACGCCTTATTTCAATAACATACAAGTATTTTTAAAAAAAACAGGTGTTTGCTAACGTTTTTTGGCTACTGGCGTGTTGACGATTCATTTTGAAACGCCCTAATTTATAGAATGTCGTCTTCAGACATAAGAGAACGTTTAGACAAGGCGCGACCGATGGTGGATGAATCTAAAAACTCCAACTCTCCACCCATTGGTACGCCACGGGCAAGTTGAGAAAAACATATATTAAGCGGTTTTAATACCTCTTTTAAATAATGTATCGTTGCTTCGCCTTCCATTGACGGGTTAAGCGCAAAAATAACCTCATCAAACGCAACGTCTTTACATCGAGCAAACAACTTATCAATTGCTAACTGTTCTGGACCAATACCATCAATCGGCGATAAATGCCCCATTAATACAAAATATTGCCCTGAAAAGGCACCTGTTTTTTCAATGGCCAATCGATCCAAAGGCATTTCAACAATGCATAATTGAGCTTTGTTTCTAACCTTTGATGAGCATAAATCACACATCGACTCACTACTAAAGGTATTACAGCTTTGACAATGCTGAACCTTTGTCATTGCTCGAGTCAGACAGTCCGCAAGATTTAAGCCTTTTTTACGTTTACCCAGTAAGAGATGATAAGCCATACGCTGAGCTGAACGCGGACCAACACTGGGCAAACATAAAAACGCATCGATTAAATCATCAATGCACTCGCTCACTAGCCCTTATCGCCTGTAACACCATCAAAATCCGTCGGAATGTTTAAGCCTGCTGTTAATTGGCTGATTTTGTCTTTAGATGCTTTTTCAATTTTACGAACCGCATCATTAACGGCAGCTGCGACTAAGTCACCAATCATCTCAGCATCTTCGTCCATTAAGTTTTGATTAATATTTACTTTTTTAACATCATGCCGACCATTCATTTCAACTTTAACCAAGCCGCCACCTGCTTCACCAGTAACAAGCATGTCGGTTAATTGTTGCTGCGCATCTTGCATTTTTTTCTGCATTTTTTGCGCTTCTTTCATTAAATTACCTAAATTTGCATTCATATCCATCGTCATCTCTCACTTAAAATATTTAATCTTTAATTAGTGTAGTTGATCCTTCATCAATTTTCCCATCAAATTGATTTAAAATCTCATTTAAACACGCATCGTCTGATAAAGAAGCTTTTGCCTGTTTCAAGCTTTCATCATGAGCTCGTGTTTTGACTGCTGCAGGCGTATCTACTTCTGTATTACTTAGCACCTTAAAATACAACTTAAACTCACACTTCCAAAACCGCTTTAATGCCGTTTCAATATTAAGTTTAGCTGTTGACGTTAACATTGCCTGGTAGTTTGGTTCAATACCTAGTCTTACTCGCCCTTCGATCTTTTCTATTAAATTACAATGCATGATAACAGTCTTTGCCATACCCGCCAATGGTAATAATTCCACCACGTCGCGCCACGATAACGCTTCATCACCACTGTCTTTCACTACCGGCTCAATTATTAGTGGTGATTCAAAGCGCTGCACCGACAAAGGCGTTATCGGCTCAAGAGCATTTCGTTCCATTGCCGAATCCATTTTAAATGTCTCTGAGTGCAAAGGGTTTGGCAAAACTGATTGAGTCCTATTAAAGTGAGGCGCGTCTTGTTCACCCTTGTTATTTCCGCTATTAGGCTGAGCAAGCGATAGCCTATTCATTTCATTTGTCATTAAAGGTTTAGGTTGTGGAGATAGCGTTAAAGCTGGCTGTTTGGCCGTTAATTCTATGACTGGTGCATCATTATTTGCTTTAGAGCCGCCTGTTGTCACATCAGCGCGTAATGGGGACAAAGATAACGGCTTAGGCTCAGATAACTTAAATGACATCATACGAAACATGGTCATTTCAAAACCCATGGCGGTATGTGGTACGCTGCCTAACGCTTGACGTCCATTCAAACAAATTTCATAAAAAAGCTGTATGTCTTCTTTTAAAAAGTGTGTAGAAAAAGGCAGTAATAGCGCATTGTCTGGATGAGCACAAAACGAGGCTACGCATTGCATCATCACAATACGATGCAACACATCAATGAAACGTTCCAACACTTGGCTAAAATCCACACCATCGCTCATCATGGATTGACAAGCTGCTAAGACATCATCACCATTATCGTTAGCAATGGCCGCTAAAATACGATAAACACATTCATCATCCACCGTACCAAGCATAGATAAAACCAATGAATATTCAATGGTCGAACCTGCATATGCAATGGCTTGGTCAAGCAAACTTAAGGAGTCTCGCAGGCTACCTCTGGCTGCCTTAGCCAATAACGTCAGTGCCTTGGTTTCAAAAGCAATGCCTTCACCTTTTAACACCACCGCTAAATACGATGCAATGTCATCAACTGATAACGGTTTTAAGGTAAATTGCAAACAACGTGATAAGACAGTGACAGGAATTTTTTGAGGATCGGTCGTTGCTAATAAAAACATGACATGAGCTGGAGGCTCTTCTAGCGTTTTTAAAAGCGCATTAAAACTATGACCGGACAACATATGAATTTCATCGATCAAATAAATTTTATAACGCCCTTGCGTCGGCATGTATTGGACATTATCAAGTAATTCTTTAGTATCTTCCACCCGAGTACGAGATGCAGCATCGACTTCGATTAAATCTACGTACCGACCCTCGGCTATCGAAACACACGTCGCGCATGTTAAACACGGCGTTGGCGTTGGACCTTTTTCACAATTAAGGGCTTTGGCAAACACTCTAGCGATGGTTGTTTTTCCTACACCTCGTGTACCGGTAAACAAATAGGCATGATGCGTTTTTTGATTAAGAATGGAGTTGGTTAATGCGGTGATAACGTGCTTTTGACCAACAAGCTCTGAGAACGTCCTCGGTCGCCATTTTCTAGCAAGTACTTGATAAGTCATAATTGGGATCTCTCGCTGATTGGCGGCAGCTCTAAAAGCTACACTCCGGCGCCCGAATCAATTGTTACCGCTGCTTCCTTCCGGATCTGACGGAGTTCACAATCTATCGTCGCGAAGGAACCTCTAAAGCCACCCTTGCGGAATCGAGCCAAGATTAGCAAAGTTAATCGTTAACCGCAAAAGGTTTTTCCTTTTATTTCATTCATTTACCGTTAGGCATTAAATGTAGCTCAAATAATGCTCATAGGCGTCATTTCGTCCCATAATCGCATCAAAATAAACCTTTCGAATCGGTTGCGTTAATGTGCCAATAGCCCCATTACCATAAACTGAATCATTCAGTGAACGAATAGGCGTAACTTCGGCTGCAGTACCCGTAAAAAACGCTTCTTCAGCCTGTAATGCATCGTCTAAGGAGAGTGCTACTTCTTCACAAGTAAACCCTAAATCATTAATAATTTCAATGATCGTTGCCCGTGTTATCCCAGCTAAAATTTTACCAAGCGCTGGCGTTTTAAAGATGCCATCCACCACGCAAAAAAAGTTTTCACCTGGACCTTCTGCAATGTTGCCTTCAAAATCAAGCAGCAAACTTTCATGATACTTCGTATTCGCAATCGCTAACCCAGCCATAATGCTATTAACGTAATGCCCACATAACTTCGCATCGGTGACGGTTGATTGAGGATGGATACGGATAAAATCACTGATTTTCACATCGACGTATTCCGCCGCTAAATAGTGACCCAAAGGCCAACAGGCAATGATTAAATGCAGTGGAGAATTTTTTGCTGCTACGCGTAAATCCCCCAACCCCAAAAACGCCAATGGTCGAATGTATCCCTGTGTTAATACATTTTTACTAACCGTCTCTTTAATCGAAGATTCAAGCTCTTCTTGTGAATAAGGCAAATTCAAACCAATGGTCTTGCACGAATAGAGCAACCGTTCGACGTGTTCCTTTAAGCGAAAAATCGCTGAACCACGCTCTGTTTTATAAAAACGGATACCTTCAAATGCTCCGCCACCGTAATGTAATGAATGTGACAAGACGTGCGTAGTCGCATCTTGCCATGGCACCATTTTACCATCAAACCAGATCCAATCTGACTTTTTCATTGACTTCTCCTAAGCAGTATCAAATAACTATAGCAGATCAAATTAAACAAAGGGCAACACAACTATTTTATCGTTTTTTCAATCAGTTAGACAAAAAAAAACCTATTTACAATCCTAATTAGCCTAAAAATCAAAAAAAGCTTTCCATCCATCATTAAATCCTTTATACATAACCAAACTCCTTGGAAATTCGAGTTTGGGTATAGAAAGTATCCCAATGACTTTTCTTCTTTTTGGGTCAGCCCTTAAATGATGGAAACAATGGCAACGGAGAAACAATCATGGATGATAAAAAAAAGAAAAAAACAAAGGCGGCGAACAATGAACAAGAGACCGTCAAATTAAGTGCAAAGAAAAAACGACTCGAACAGCGTCGTAAAATTGAAGAGCTTATGGAAGAAAAGCGCTATCATGAATTTAACGATGATTATGCTGGCATTATGTAATCAAAGTAAATTAAGTGTAGCGTTATGATTAACCTCAATGCGGTACATGAACTTATGATACTGTGCTCGATCTTAAATTAACCTATGCCTTACTTACCGTCGTATTCCACAAAGTGTTTCGTAAGTACAATTGAGACACACTAATTCCGTTGCTGGCTTTGCAATAATATCGCCACTTAAAAATCCATCGGTTAACTCAGCAATGGCTTCTTGCCATTTTAGTCGCTGATATTGCCAGCTGATTGATTGATTTTTCTCTATGGTTACGATGCCCTTTATATCTAATTCATCCTGGCTAATGCCCTTGTTTCGAATTGAACGCTGTTGCAATTGCCCATAGACAACGGCTTTAATCTTCTCTTGAGTTAGAACATACATCGGTAATTGTGGCTCAGTTAACCGTTCTTCAAATAAACTTGAAAGCGTGGGCGTACCGGTTTTGTAATCAATGACCAGCCAATCACCATTCTCTAGCTCATCAATTCTATCAACTCGTAATCGAAGGTTTAAGTCGCTTATCACAAATTCACTTTCAAATTCAATGTGAATGACCGTAAAGGGCGGACGCTCTTTTTCTAAGACCAAATAACCATCAAGCATACGTTTAAGTCTTTTTTTCTCTAACCCCATAAATAACGCTGTGCATGTATGAGGCTTTTGCTGCTTAAGTTCGCCCATAGCATTATTGATAACCTTTCTGCTTAACTTATCCAAATCATTTGTTGCCTCTAACGCCAATAGTTTTTCTTGGCAGCCCACCTCTTGCCAAAAAAGCTCCATTATTCGGTGAATTAATACACCTCGGTCTAAAGGATCTAATCCTTCTAAATTTTGACGTGGCTCTTTTAATGCCAAACGAAACTTACTAAATGCTCTAAAAGGACACTGCGCCTGCTCTTTGATTAAATAGCTACCGCCACGAATGTTTTCGCTCGTCAGTAACGGCGCATTAGTACATACCGGCGTTACTTCTAACGCATCATTTTCAACCGCTTGTGTTGGCAAAGGCTCTAACGGCAATAATGAATAATGGGCGATTAAAGGGCTGACTTGACGGGTTAACCCCTCATGATCAATATGATGACTAAACACAACCTCAAGTGCACTTTGACTCAAACGCTTGACGTGTTTATTTGCCAAACTTAACTCACGGTCATCACTGGCATGTGGCATGTGCTTGTTTCGTTGGATTTCAATGGGTATGAAAGCCGATGGGTTTAATTTTTTAGGTAATTGCGCTTCACTCATATCCATTACCCAAAGGGCATCAAATTGCAGGCCTAACGCTTCTAAAAAACCTATAAATTGTACTGAAGACTCATGCGCTTTAGGCTGAAAAATAAGTTGATTTAAATGCCACATTAATAAGTTCAAGGCATCTGCTTTTGAAAACAGACTGTTCGCATCTGTTAGTTGCCCAAATTCGGTTAATGAATGCAAAAAACGCACATGCACTTGGTACTCATCACTCGATAAACTTTTGTCTCCCGGAAAACCCATAAGCGCCAAGACTTCAATAAACGTTTCACTCCACGCGCTTAAATTTTGCGTTTTATGACTATGCAGTCTTGCCAAAAAAGCATCCAAAGCATTAGCAAGCCATGTACCTTTCAAAACCTGGGACGTAATCAAGTTCACATAAAACATTTTTTCGGTGGTACGCTGAGCCGCTTGATAGGCTAGCCATCGTTTATTACTTTCTTCGTTAAACTTGCCAATAAACGTGGAATGACATAATAAATGCAGTTGCTCAAGCGAAATACTATTCGTTTGAAGTGACAGTAGTGCTAAGGCATTATTAACAATTGAAAACTGGCTTAAGGGATTACCTAGTGACAAATTAAACGCTTCTTTTTTAAAATCTAAAAGCAATGTTTTCTCAAAAGAATCTCGTAAATTTTGTAAGTTCGGCACCACAACGCCAATCTCTTTTTTGCCTAATGCCAACTGTGCTTTTATCCAAACAATAACCTGCTTTAATTCGTCTTGCTCGGTTAAGGTTTCAACACGATAAATGTTTTCAGGCTCAATGCTTTCATCAAAAAACAATACTTCTGTTGATGGCAGCTCTTTTAAACGTTGTATAAACGCTTCTTGCAGTGGAGTGAAATCATCAAAGTAAGCAAAAACGATACGCTTTGGAAAAGACAGCTTTCCTTCATCAATACGTTCGATTAAAAAAGTCAATAATTCCGAAGGACTAATGTTACCCATGCTGATTGATTGATAGTGCGTTAATAAGTTTCTAAAAAAAATTGTCTCTTCATTTTTTTTAAACTCATCAGAAAAAGGGTCTACTTGCCAAGCCAAGCAATGCCCAAAGGCTTGCTTAATCTTTTTTGCAAGTGCATCAGCATTATAAAACCCAGAAGAATGATCCGTTACTAAATCAAGCCAAATAAGATCACTTTGGCGCTCGGTTAATAACCTAAGCTCCGTTTTATCATCAATAACACAATACGTATCCCATAATTGTTCTAACCATTGATTGAACGGTAAGATGGTTGCTTTAGGCCAAACCGCCTTTGTTTGGCTTGCATCATATGCCTCGGTTATCGATTTCGTTAAACGAGCATTGGGCGTTATAAGCGTCGCACTGTTGGCTAACGCTTCAAATAATGCAAAACGAGTAAGTATCATAATTAGGTCAGCCAAAATAGGTATAAAGCAGCCGCTCATAAATTTAGCAGCAAATTTATCATTAAAATTTGATAAAATTCTAACATAATTTCATAAAAAATTAACGCTAGTTATCAACCACTTATTCTTTAATTAATTTTTTTAAGCGCTTATTAGACACACAATTGTCAATTAAGTATCCATCTTGTCTAACCCAATCCTTTTTATTATAAAAAGGCTGTGTTATAAAAATAGTTCGAATATACCGATGTAGCTTCGAGGTGCCTGTTTTAGGCAAAGAGATTTTTGCATGAGAAATTCAGTGCGATTTAAGCATGGCTTGTTCTATGCTGAATGAGCAGTGAGTTTTTCATGTGAAAATGTCAAAGCATAAAATTGGCATCTTGAAGAAGCGTCGGTATATACATGTCACCAAAGATATGTATCCGTTGGGATTTTAATTATTAAGCGCTGTTGGCGTTTGATGGTCGGCAAGGAAGCTGGAACCCATACACGTCGAAAATGAAATTGATTTGTATTCTAGGCATAATTTTTTTGTTCAAGAGTGCGTTTGATTCAAATGATGTAGGTATCACGCGATTTGAATGTCGACATGAGGAAAAATAATTACGCACAGAGATCACCAATTATCATTTTAAGCGTGTGTATGAACATCGTTATATTAGGCATTGCGATACTATAGCAATACCCGTCTAGCGATGCGTCTCCTCCTGTTTTTCTTGTTTATTAATTAATTACCCTGCTCATTGTTTTACATAACACAAAGGTAGGAGGGAACCATGCCTAAGTTTTCACAAAAAAGTAACCAAACACAAACAGACTCTTTAGTTGCTGGCAATCAAAAAAACGTTAGTTTTTATTTTTCACCTAATCAGCTTGCAGTACACAATGCGCATAAAGCTTATGAAGCACGATTAGCTAGCTATGATGAAGACTTGGAATTTGAGTCTTCTGATGATGACTCAAGTCTCTCCTCTGATGATTATTCTAGCATTTGTTCTGATGATTTTATCGTTAGCGAAGAGAAATGGAGCGATATTGCAATTTATGGCAGAAAATTAGAAACTGCCCTATCTCAACTTAGCCAAGAAAAGTCACGTAGCACGCATGCACGTAATTTTTCACCGGTACAAGAAAACATAAGAAATTATGTGAAAGGACCTAAGTGGGTCGCTAATGCTCATTCAGAACGCCCTGCTTTATATGCTCAGCGTGCAAATTTAAACGCTTATTTAAATAACGTTAAAAACAGTGTTATGAGGTTTATTAGCGCCCATCAACAGACCGACACTCATCCGACCATTGCAAATGAATTTTTTAAAACAACCACTGCGGCTCGTCTACAAAACACAATCAATGGCGTACAAGCTCATTTAGATAGTATCGTGGCTCAACCAGCAGGCCTACGTGATGAAGACAGACTTCGTATGCAACTTCGTAATATTTCTAAAGCCATTCTAACCATTAAAGGCGCATTTGTTAGCGAGTCAAAAATAATAGGCTGCACGCAAAAAACGGATTCTACTCTGGAAAATGATGCCTTTGTTAATATCATTGCCGGCATGAGCCCAGAAGAAAAAGTATTATCACTTGATTTGTATGATGACTTTAAAGTGGAAGCAACGCTTAATGAGTCCATTGATATTATAAGCGTCAATCAACAGCCTCATCGTGCCAACTTATATCAACAACGTGCTAATTTAGTGGCTGATTTAAACAGTTTTCAAAAAGAGCTCAAACAATTACCTGCTGATTACCAAAAGCAAAAAGCAATTGCTGCATCGCAAAATTTAAACGTATTCTTTGGCACAGGTAAAGCACCACTAGCGCATAGATTGGATGCCATTGACCGCATATTACAAACAGCTGCGTTGGTAGGAAGTCAGTTGGATTTGATAGTAACAAACGTAGAAAACACCAGCCATGATGAAAAACTTCGAGGGCAAATTCAAAATCTAAAACAAGGCATTTTAGCCATAAAAGGTGCTGTTATTACGGAATTTGATAGCATTAAAGGCAGTGTTTTCGCCTCTGAGCGCTCATCATTACATACCGTTTTAAATAAAAACTACGCACTTTCTGATATCAAGCCTATTGAAAAAGCAAACGCCATAACTGCCTTCAAAGCCTTAGAAGCACCAGAGGTTGAACACACAAGTTCAATGTCTGCTTAACGCTTTCCTCTAAAAAGCATGGTTTTTAATAACCATGCTTTATCCTAATTGCTGTAACGCTTGTTTTAATTGGCACACTGTCCCTTTCTTATTCCCTAGAAAACCAGCCAAACCACTTTGACCCGACTGCGCGCGGCCATAAAGGGTGGTTTTGATCGTGTTCTTTTGCGCGCCATAAGCC
>CAWVYD010000025.1:0-14569 GCA_963934185.1 uncultured Legionellaceae bacterium
AATATTTATTATTTTTATTTCGCACATTAGGTAATGTTTTAAAGAAATTTTTTAAAATTGGATTTTTAAACCACCTCTTCCATCTAGGTAAAAATAATGCTCCACCAGCAAGCGTGTAAGAAATAAACTCTTCAGTGAAATTTGTTTTTTTATTAAATAAAACATTTTTTGCACGTTTACAAAAAATATTCTCATTAACAATTAATCGATTAAAAATCGACGAACGAACTTTTGATGATATGTTTTTTTTTAAGATAATTCTAAAATGACCACTTGATTTAACATACTGTTCAATGATTTTTGACTGAGGTATGTTATCTACTAAAAAGTCTGCATAACAAAAAAAACCTCCTCGTACCAATACACGTTCAACCTCAGTTAAAAAAAGATTAAATGAAGGATATAAGTGAGAACTTTCAAGATTTGTAATAATATCAATACTATTACTTTTTATTGGTAAATTTTCCGCATCTGCTTGTATATATTCTATCTCATTTTTTTTTTTAAACTGATTTTTTGCATTTAGAACTACTTTATTAGTTATATCTATGCCTAATGCATAACGTGTTTTAAGTAACTGAGAATTCATTCTAAGGCCGACACCATTACCACAGCCAATATCTAAAAGCACCTTATTCGTATAATTTAAAAAAACTAATGGTCTTACTATATAATAATTCAATAATTGAGAATAGTTGTCACGATTTTTAGACAAGCCTGAGAAATTGATTTCTATTAAGTTATATTCTTTAGATAATTTTTTATCCCACAGTCCCCAATTCATAAAAGCTTTTTCGTGAATAATATGACCAATATTATTATAGCTACTCATCACCAATGATTTAACTTTCTTCTTCTCTATCAAAAACTCACTTTTATCTTTAAGAACTAATAAAATATTAGCTGCTGCTGAATGAAAACTATAATGGGCCATAACACTATCCCTAGGTAAATTTGAATATTGAGCGATAAAAGATCATTATGACGCTCCACCGATGTCACCTTCTGAGTCACCTTCCTCACCCTCCTCCTCCTCATCATCATCATCATCATCATCATCATCTTTTTCTTCTTTCTCTGGCTTTGATAATGTGGCTGAAACTTTAGCCATTGCACCAGCTGCCGCTTTGGATGCTTTATCAGACTGCGCTTTTACTTCTTGCTTCATACTTTGCACGGTGCCTTCACCAAATTGTTCTTCTATCCCTCCAGCAATCCAACGTAAGACTTTATCCGGCAGGTAATGAATCATATCAAACGCTTGCAATACAATTGCTTCATACGTAGACACATACGTTAACACCGCAAAATATAAGAGAAAAATATTAGACCAAAAGCCATAATGAGCGTTTGTAGAACTGTTAGCCAAGCCTTTTCCAAAGTTTGATTCCGTGATAGTTGGCAGCAGTTTGATGTCATGCATGGCGTAATTAAAACCTGCATTCATTACCCAGACACCCACATATGATAAAATGATGCCAAAAATGAAGCCTAAAACCATCATTGAGGGTCGTAAAAAGACATTTAAAAGCAGCATGAACGCAGGCTCTGATTTACCAAACGTATCGTGCCCTTCGGGCATGATAACACCTAACGCAACAATGGGCGCTGCCACCATCGACTCAATGACACTGATTAACCAGCCAATACCAGCAAAACTAAAAATGAGAAACGGCACAAATGGTGCATAAAATGCAGCCGTAAAACCAACGCCAAGCATAATACCCATCCAGACGGTAACCACTGGCATTAATGCTTGCAACAGTCCTTGTCCAGCAGGCAGCATTCCATAAATACTTGCATAAATTAATAACCCCATCCAAGCATTTCCGACACCATCAATAAACGAAGTACCCATGTTTGAAATAGCAATGATTGGATTAACGCCTTCGACTCTCATGACTTCCAAAGCGTTATTAAAAATGGTACCGACCATCCCAACAATAGGAGAAATAACCACCGACAATAAAGCAATGGCAAATGGCAGCATTAAATCCATTATCATCTTAAATAAAGGCTGAACAATGGTGTTGAAAAGTAATGAAATACCTTTACCCGCTACCCCCCATTTACCCCCAGAAATAGACATATCACCCAGAGCAGGTATCGCGGTTGATGGATTAAAATCAGCTGGCCCCATGTCTTTTAACCCAGCATCCAAAACAGTGGTCTGTGTTTCAAATACCATTGAATTTGCATTCACTAAATAAGCAAAAAGGCTATTATATTCAGGTTCATACCAAGCCGGTGATGTGCCTGATTTAAAGGACTCAAAAGTTGGTAACACTGATTTTTTATAATTTTTAGTACCACCTAATAAATTACCTATGTCTTCAAAAGCAGCGAGGCTTAACGTGGAAAACGGCTCGCCAAGGTTGGTAAGTTTCACTTCAATATTTTTATACTCCCACGTCGCTCGAGCATCTGCTTTAAATGATAAATTTGATCCCGTATCGGTTTGATTTCCTCCGGCTTGAGCTTCGACGTAATTATTTAACAGAGCCAGTTGAAAAAAGTATGCGCCCGCCATAAGCCAGCCTTGACTTTTGGCCTGACTAATAAACTTCCGCGCCTCTTTATAATCATCTTGATGGTTTGTGGTAAGTGAGGCAGAACTAAGTGTCGGCAACATAATGCCATTATAAGCAGCCACGGTATCTAGCAGCTCAGTACCATTAAAAAGTGCGGACGCTTGCCTTGACGCTCCCCATGTTACACACGCTTCAGGGCTTGAAAAAGTAATATTGTCTTCATTTCTACCGGAGCAGGCTGTTGAATAATCTAATGTTAATGGTTGACCAAAGTTATACTTTGAATTGCTATCTAGGCAAGGCGTTTCAGTGCAATCAATGTCAGGATTAAAAGCAGGCGAATTATTTATCATAGCCTTGGTAAGAGGCAATAAGCCTAAGTACATTTGATAAATGGCTATGGTTCGCGAGTTATTCATTGAAAACTTATCACGCGCATTTAGAGTCCCGTCATCGGTGGCTTGCTTATAAGGGCTCCAAGTTAAGAGCCCACAAACACCTGTCAACGTGTGATAAATACTATTGTCCTCTTCTTTAGAGAAATCAGGCATTAATTGATGACACATATTACCGGAATAAACACAATAATCAGACGCATCTGAGGACATATTATCATCAGAGGCAATGTTAACAGACTCGAGAAAATCTGGCACAGGGTTGTTACAAAAATAGGTCCAAGCAGAACTATTTGTTACGTTTGGACTGCATTTACTGCCATCAGTTGATGCCAATTGTACTTGTCTTTCATGCAAAGAAGTAAATTTTATTTCTAATGCTTTCATGCATATTTGAGCTGCAGATATCCCCATTGCAGCATTTAAAACTCGACCATCGTCAGCCCCAGCAGAAGTTGACGGTTTCATTTGTCTTTGGACAATGACACCGCCGCGATTTAAATAATCAAGTGCTGCATTCCATACACTGTCCGCTGCGCCAACGCCTTGCACCACAATCGTCATGACAAAGACTTGCATTAAACAATAACCTGAACTTACTGGAATAATGACACCAACGCCGACAAATGAACGAAGCGGTATCCAGATGGATGACCATTTTTGACCAATAAACTGTCCTTCATGTGCGGTATTGCCTGTTGATACGACTAAAGAGTACAACAATACAATGCCACCAAATGCCAACACTGCAGCATTAAATACACCAAACATTTCGCCAACCATTTGACTTCCAGAACCTGCCAGAGCGCCATCAACAGAACCAAATATGTTACCTAAAAAAACAATAGACACATCCCCTGGAGGAGGATGAAGTGAAAGGTTATATTTTTGTGCGGCAGAAAATCCAATTTGGTTACTTCCTTGTGACGCAAATGAGGTGGTATGAATGCCACACAAAACCAATAAAACCATAACAGTTGCAATACACTTTCCAAACATAGAAAAAAAAAATCGACACCTCACTAAATCACTCCCTGTTCAAATAAGCTAATGACAAACATACCGCACATCGTTTCCATATTATGACGCATCCGAACCTTCTTCTTTTTTGTCATCAACCTCGTTATTTTTATCGTCCATTTTATCGCCGCTCAATGTTTTATTAATGCCGCTGTTCGCTTTACCCACAGCACTAGAGGATTCACTTGCTGCATCATCAGAGGCTGATTTCACTTCCTGGATCATAGGTTTAACCGTTCCTTCCCCAAGTGACTCAGCCCTCCCACCTGCCACCCAACGCAAAATTTTATCCGGCAAATAATGTATCATCTCAAACGCTTGTTGAACAATGGATACGTACAAGGTGGTATACGTTAAAATACTAAAATAAAACAAAAGAACATTCGTCCAAAACCCATACATGGTTTTTTCTTTATCAGTGGTTATTTCTGGCACAATATTGTCACTGTTTATGGGCGTTAAATGGGTTATATCTTTCAGTGTCATATTAAAACCGGCATTCATTACCCAAACACCTACGTACGAAAAGGCAATACCAAAAATGTAGCCCATTATCATTAACGCCGGTCTCAAAAACATATTGAGTAGAAGCAACCACGCTTGATCCGCCTTACCAAAGGCCTCATTTTCTCCTTCTGGATGCAAGACCCCTAATGCAATGATTGGCGCAGCAACCATGCCTTCCATCACAGCAATTAACCACCCAATCGAAGCAAAAGTAAAGACTAATAAGGGAATAAAAGGTACGTAAAATGCCGCTGAGAAACCTACGGTTAACATAATACCCATCCAACTCGTTACAAGCGGCATAAGCATCATAATTAAAGCAAAGGCTGGGGGAAAGATAGAAGCTGCCACAACATACAGCAACATCGTTATCCATGAATTACCCACGCCTTCAATAAACTGAACTCCCATTTCAGCAATGGCTAAAATAGGATTCACCCCTTCAATACGCATTACATCAAGGCCTGCATTAAATATAATTGCCGACGTACTAATAATTGGAGACAACATGGCAGAAAATAACTCCATAATGGGGGGCATGATAAGTTTAATAATATAATTAAAAACAGGGCGCATAAGATCATTCCAGAGAAATCCAGAAACGGCACCTGAAATCCCCCATTTCCCTCCAGGGAAACTCATTTTGCTCAGCTCCTGAACGGATTGATCTGGATTAAACCCAGCTATGTTTGCGTCTTTTAAACCCGCATCTAAAATAGTTGTTTGCGTTGGTAAAACAAGGGAATTTTCATTAATGACAAAGGTATAAACGTTTACATCACCTGAATTAAAGTAATTTTCTGTACTAATGGTGTCAGTATAAACAGGCATCTGCTTAGCGAAATTTGTGTCCCCAACACCAGAAATAAACGTTCCAACGCTATCAACAGCGTCATATGATAAATGACACAGAGGTTGATACATGTATATTTGATCATTAAGACATTTTTGATCAGTACCTACAGTCTTCGACTGCAATGCCTCTTTAATAGGAGCAAATGACCATGGTGCTGTTGAATTAGAATCCGTTACTTTCTCTTTGGAAAACTTTAATCCTGACCTTGAATCGGTTGCCACCCCATCCGAACCTGTTTTAAATAACACGTAATTATTAAGTAATGCCAAGCGAAAAAAATAAGCACCCGCCATTATCCAACCTTTATTTTGAGCTTCACGGATAAAACTACGCATTTCATCATAATTTTGTTGATTCGATGTATTATTTAACTCATCCGATGTTAGCGTTGGCATCATAATACCATTATAGGACGCAACGGCATCAAGCAACTCTCGCCCAGTAAATAAAATGGCTGTTTCCGTTGTTACCCCCCAATCCGTACAGGCGCTTTCATCGCTATACAGAACCTGTGTCCCCCCCTTACAATCTGAATCATACCGTTTGTTTAATGGGTAACCAAAAATATCTTTGGCGTAGCTGGGATCGTGACATGTATTGATTGCAATATTATTGGTATCAAACAACCTGGAACAGTCAATGGATGAGTTAAACTTAGGTGCATTCATTATCATTGCCGTGGAAACCAGTTGTAATGCTGAATACATTTGTCCTACCGCAATGGTCCGTGAATTAGACATTGTCGCTTGTTCTGAAGAAGTAAGCGTCGGGTCAGGGTTCGTTGGTTGATACGGATCCCAATCCAATCGCCCACAAATTCCATTTATTTTCGTATAAAGACTTGCGTCGATTGCATCAGGGTCACCAAAATAGGGCATTTGCTGCTCGATGGTGCTGTATGGTGGTGAAGTAGGCGGATCAGCCAGATGGTCATTGTAGGCTTTTAATGCAGTTCTTGTTTCTCCCAAGCTTATAGCGAGCTCTTGTTGCTTTGCACCACTGTAGGTCAAAGCAACTGCTTCATCAAGTTGTGCGGCTTTGATATTAGGCCCAGTCTGAATATAAATGGCTAGTTTGTTTGCAACGTTCGCATCAAACTTCCTCTTCCGATAACGATTCGTCTTCTTGAAACGTTTCTTTTTCTTCCTATAACCGTTGCTTATTGTCGTTATATAATCATTGTATGCAGCAACTTTTTTACCTTCCATTGTCGAAACTTCAGCTTGTTGAGCCTGATAACTGCTCAGTGCATTATTATAAACTGTTTGCGCTTCTGATGAAGCAGACTGAGCCATAATAAGATCCGCTAATAGGTCCTTACCTACCTTATTGTATTCATTCAATTGTTTAATATAATCAAGATCATCCTGAGACGTTAAATTTTTAGGAGAAATAATATTAACGGACGCCATAAAATTCGGCACTTCCGTCTGACAAAACTTCTCCCAGTCTGAGCCCGAGGCTGCGGTCGTACAGTTAGCTCCTTTTAATTCCGTTTGTCGTAAGCTTTCATACTTTACGTTTAAGGCTTGCATACAAACTTGTCCAACAATAATACCCATGGCGGCATCCATTATTACGCCATTAGAACCCGATGCTTTGCCAGGGATTATTTGCTTTTGCATAATAACGCCGCCACGATTAAGGTAGCCTAATGCTGAACTCCAGACGCTGTCTGCAGCGCCAATTCCTTGAACCACAACAAACATAATAAAAATTTGAATAACGCAATAACCTGATGCTTGCGGCAGTAATAAACCAACACCAAGCGCCGAACGCATAGGCACCCAAAGCGTTGACCATTTTTGACCAAGCAACTGACCTTCGTTAGACATGTTTAGCGTAGACACCAAAAGCATGTATACAAGAATGATGCCACCAAGGGCTATTACTGCAGAATTAAAAACGCCAAACATCGCACCCAGAATTTGGCTGCCAGTGCCTGCCAAAACCCCATCAACCACACCAAAAATATTTTCTAAGAACGTCATGGACAAATCGCCAGGACTGGGCTTAAAAGAGACGACATTATGCTCTGCCGCATACGTCAGCGAAGGGAGTAAACACAACGCAGCAATCATACCTTTCAATATTAAATAACGATAAACTCGATACGCCACTTTGCCTTCCTTTTTAAAGAGTTATACTGCGCGCAGTATAATTAACTTTATGCCCCAGCAGCCGTTGGTGGTTCGCTATCATCGCCAGCTTCTGAACCACCGCTGCCACCAGAAGACGTATCTCCGCCGTCTCCTTGTTTAGGCACAATCAGCGTTTGCAGTGAACCTGAGACTTTGCCCATAGCGCCTGAAGCGGTTGAACCAGCCTCATCCACCCTACTTTTTACGTCCGATAACATGCTTTTAACAGCGCTATCACCTAAGGGATCAACTTGACCACCAGAAAGCCAGCGCAATATTTTATCTGGCAGGTAATGAATCATTTCAAACGCTTGTTGAACAATCGCCATATACATCGATGTATAAGCAACAATGGTGAAATAAAACAAAAACACGCTACTCCAAAAGCCATACATTGACATGGTTTTATCGTCAACTAACCCTGCCCCGTCTTGAAGAGGCTGTAAGCGATCCACATCATGAATCGTTAAATTAAAGCCTGCATTCATAATCCAAACGCCCACATATGATAAAACAATACCAAAAATATACCCAATAATCATAAGTGATGGGCGTAAAAACATGTTAAGCAGTAACATAATGGCTTGCTCTGCTTTACCAAATGCTTCATTACCCTCTGGGTGGACTGCGCCTAATGCAATAATTGGCGCTGCAGTCATTGCCTCTATCACACCAATCATCCAACCGATGCCCGCAAAAGAAAATATAAGTATTGGCACAAAAGGCACGTAGAATGCTGCTGTAAAACCAACCGTTAACATAATCCCCATCCAGCCCGTTACAATAGGCATTAGCATCATTATCACTGCAAAAGCAGGCGGGAAAACAGCCGCTGGCGCCACAAAAAGCGCCATAACCAACCAGGAACTACCAACACCGTCAATAAATTGTGTGCCCATGACCGAAATGGCAATGATCGGGTTTACGCCATCCATTCTCATAACATCTAAGGCATTACTAAAAATTTCAGCCGACATCCCCAGCATTGGCGTAAGCATCATAGCAAAAAGCTCCATGATGGGCGGCAACATTATCTCCAAAAAAATGTTCCAAATAGGCCGTAAAATGCCATTCCAAACCAAACTTGTTATTGAGCCTGAAATGCCCCATTTCCCACCTGAAAAGTTCATCTTACTTAACTTTGTAACGGATTGGTCAGAATTGTACTGAAAGTTAGCATTAGTCAGACCAGCATCCAATATAAGTTTTTGCTCCGGCATTAGCATTGAGTTTGCATTTTTTAAATAAGTCGCAACGTTATAGTCCATATAAGTTGACTCATACATTGAGCTATATATTGGTATAGCAGAACTAAACGCAACCGTAGCAGTGCCTACAAGTAACTGTCCTATCTTGTCAAGCTGATCATCCGTTAAATGACAAAAAGGGTCTGATATATTACCTGCCGTGCAAGCTGCACTGGGAGCCTTACTTTTAAATGAGTCTATAATGTAAGAATATTTCCAATCACTTGTAGAGCCCGTTATAGTGCCCGCTTTAAACGTTAAACCCGAATTAGTATCAACAGGAGATTTATCCCCCCCCGTTGCTTGGGACACATAATTATTTAACATAGCGACTTGGAAAAAGTATGCACCAGCCATTAGCCAACCTTTAGTATTTGCATCTTTAATAAACGAGCGTTTATCTTCATACTCATTTTTATTACCACCCGTATTTAATTGTGCTAAGGCAAGCGTAGGTAGCATAATCCCATTATAAGCAGCAACGGAATCTTGTAATTCTTTACCATTAAATATCGTCATTTCTTGGGAAGTGGTACCCCAATCGGTACAGGCTAATAGTGAGGTATAATCTTGCCCTGAGGTTAATCTGTTTTTACAGTCTTTGGTATAATTCCGTGTTAAGGGGTAACCATAAGAATCTTTTGCATAATAATCATTCTGGCAAACAACAGCGGCATCTGCACAATCAATTGTTTTATTAAAATAAGGCGCATTACTCACTATAGGCATTGATACGGTGAGTAGTGCGGTATACAATTGATGCACTGCAATGGTGCGAGAATTTGTAACCGTTTCTTTTTCAGAATTGGTTAAATTTGAATCTGACGTCGCAGGCGTATAAACGTCCCAAGTTAATTGGCCACAAATCCCATTTAACGTTGTATATATGTCTGATGCATCAATCCCAAAATCAGGCATTTTTTGAATAATAGAGCCTCCTGCAGCAGTGACTAAATTATCACTTGAAGTAATATTAACTGAATTAACAAAATCTGGTACCGGGGTAGAACAAAAAATATACTTGGGATCTGTGGCTGGATCAATAAAATTATCAGGGTTACTGTTAAGTTCACAATCGGCTGCGGCAGAGGCTTGATAACTAATATAGGCAAGATTAAGTGTTTTCATACAGACTTGGCCTATCGTGACCCCCATTGCAGCCGTCATAATGGCACCATTGCCAGCATCAACGGATTTACCCGGTGCAATTTGTTTTTGAACCAATACGCCACCACGGTTCAAGTAGCTCAAAGCAGCGCTCCAAACACTGTCCGCTGCGCCAATACCTTGCAAAACAATCCACATAACAAACATTTGCATCATACAATAACCGGATGCTTGTGGCATTAAAAGCGCAAGACCAAACGTTGAGCGAATAGGGATCCAAACTGAGGACCATTTTTGGCCCATGACTTGGCCTTCAGCCGCCGTATTAAGCGTTGATACCATAAGGGTATATATAATAACGATGCCGCCAAAAGAGAGTAACGCAGCATTAAAAACACCATACATTTCGCCAATAATTTGGCTGCCTGAACCGGCTAAAACACCATCAACAGAACCAAAAATATTACCTAAAAAAACAACCGACACATCACCCGGTACAGGTTTAAAAGACACCGTTCGCTCTATCGCTGCAGCAATGGTTGGTGCGCATAAAAGAACCATCGTCAGAAATGCAGCACAAAACCATCGCCCAGTGCGATAATTCACTTATCAACCCCAAGAAAACCACTCATAAACCACTCAGTAAGACCACAACCTAAGCGTCTTACTTTTAACTGGTAATACCAAAAATGGTAACGAAAAGCTAAAGCAAGAATAACAAGGAAAATCACTAAACTAGCCGCTGCTGAATGCAAACTTCCTGAGTAAATTAGTGTCATAGAATAAGTAAATACACATAAAGACAAAAAAACCATTAATAAGGACAAACGAAACAATGATTTTTTTTGCTTTTCTATTGCCACATTATCAATGCCAAGACGCTTCATCGTCACATCAAACCCTTCACCTGTGGCTACTTTTTCTTTCATGGTAAATAGCTTTTTCGTACCGCCTAAAATGTAATTTGTTGAGTCTTTTACTTGATCGAGATCCATCCACACCTTGGGGTTAAAGATGGTACGAAGCAAACGACGTGTTTGTGAACCTTCTTTTTTTGCCATTTTAAAATAATCCTTATAAAAACATATATTTATTATACCTATTTATTTAATATAACCTAAAGCGTCCCACTAAGGAATACTGTGTAAATATAGAACAAAACCCATTGGAATTCCTTCTTTAATCATGAAACAAACATTCCTTGACACTATTTTTACATAACTAATTTTGATAAAAACTGCCCTGTATAAGAATTTTTCTGCTGCGCCACCTGATCTGGCGTCCCTTCTGCTATGATTAAACCGCCTTTAGAACCACCTTCAGGCCCTAAATCAACTAGCCAATCGGCGGTTTTAATCACATCCAAATTATGTTCAATAATGACAATGGTGTTACCGCCTGCCTTTAAGCGATCTAATACGCCAATCAGTTGTTTAATATCATGAAAATGTAAACCAGTAGTTGGTTCATCAAGTAAATATAAAGTTTTACCTGTCGATCGTTTTGACAATTCTCGCGCTAATTTAATGCGCTGCGCTTCACCTCCGGAAAGGGTCGTTGCACTTTGACCTAGTGTAATGTAAGACAACCCTACATCCATCAGTGTTTGCAACTTTCGCTTTAATGCTGGTAAGGCATCAAAAAATGCCCGCGCATCTTCGACGGTCATATTTAAAATATCATCAATGCTTTTACCTTTATAATGAATTTCAAGCGTTTCACGATTATAGCGCTTGCCTTTACACACATCACAGCTGACGTAAACGTCCGGCAAAAAATGCATTTCAACTTTAATCAACCCATCCCCCTGGCACGACTCACACCGCCCACCCTTCACATTAAAACTAAAGCGTCCCGCTTTATAACCCCGAACTCGCGCTTCGCTGGTTGCAGCAAATAATTCTCTTATAGGCGTAAAAAGCCCGGTATACGTTGCTGGATTTGAACGTGGCGTTCTACCAATGGGGGACTGATCAATGTCAATCACTTTGTCCAAATGCTCAAGCCCTGTAATGGATTTAAATTCTCCCATCATGAGTGTCGTCGCATTATTCAATCGCGTTGCCACCAGAGGATAAAGGGTGTCATTAATTAAACTCGATTTACCTGAACCAGACACGCCGGTTATGCATGTCAGCACACCTAGCGGAAGCTTAAGTGTAACCGCATGTAAATTGTTTGTTGTTACACCACTTAAACAAAGCATTTTAGTGGGATCAATCGCTTTACGTTTTTCTGAAACAGCAATGCTTAATTTACCCGATAAATACTTTGCCGTTAAGGAGTCTTTGCTTTTTAAAATTTGCTTTAACGTTCCCTGCGCCACAATCTCGCCGCCATGCACACCCGCGCCAGGGCCAATGTCTAAAATATAATCAGCCGCGCGAATCGCGTCTTCATCATGCTCAACCACAATCACTGTATTGCCTAAGTCACGCAAGTGAATAAGGGTTTTTAATAATCTATCATTATCACGCTGATGTAAACCGATGGATGGTTCATCCAAAATATACATAACGCCCACCAAACCCGAACCAATTTGGCTGGCAAGGCGTATACGCTGCGCTTCCCCGCCAGACAACGTTTCTGCCGTTCGATTTAGAGACAAATACTCTAAGCCTACGTTGTTTAAAAACCCCAACCTTTCAACAATTTCTTTTAATATTTTGCTGGCAATTTCACCTCGATTTCCCGGCAAATTAAGTTGCTTAAAAAAGTCCAGCGCATCATCAATGGGTAACGCCGTTAACGCTTGAATGGTTTCATTTTCAATCAACACATGGCGGGCAGCTGTGCATAAACGTGCACCATTACATTCAGGGCATGGCTGAGAGCGCATGTATTTTAACAAGTCATCACGCACCATGTTAGAATCGGTTTCTAAATAACGCCGCTGCATGTTGGGAATAACCCCTTCAAATGGATGATCTCGTGTTATGATCCCGCCGCGTAAACGATGGTATGTAATCTCAATGCTCTCTTCACCGCTGCCATACAAAATGGCTTTTTGAACACGTTTAGGTAAGTCTTTAAAGGAGGCATCTACGTCAATGCCATAATGCTTGGCAATGGAAGACAGTAAACCAAAGTAATAGACATTGGCTTTATCCCAGCCACGAATGGCGCCATCCGCCAAACTTAGTTTCGCGTTATGCACGACTCTTAATGGATCAAAAAAAGGTTTAACGCCTAAGCCATCACAACGTCCACAAGCGCCAACCGGGTTATTAAATGAAAATAATCGTGGTTCCAATGCTTGCAACGAATAGCCACAATCTGGGCAAGCAAAATTAGCAGAGAAAACAACGTCTGCTTCCTTGCCGCTCATGTCTGCAACCATTGCCAACCCTTCCGACAAAAGCAACGCATTATCAAACGACTCGGCCAACCGCTGCGCTAAGTCACCCCTCACTTTAAGTCTATCCACCACGACATCAATCGAATGTTTGGTGTTTTTTGCAAGCGCTGGCAAATCATCAATGTCATAGACAACACCGTCTATTCGCACACGTACGTAACCTTGACTTTGAAGCTTTTCAAACAGGCCTAAATGCTCACCTTTACGTTGACGAATAACCGGCGCCAAGATCATGATTTTTTTACCGGCTTCCATCGCTAGCACTGAATCAACCATTTGACTGACCGACTGCGCTTTTAATTGAAGCTGATGGCTGGGGCAATAGGGCTCACCGACTCTTGCAAACAGCAAACGAAGGTAATCGTAAATTTCAGTGACAGTACCTACCGTCGAACGAGGATTGTGACTGGTTGATTTTTGCTCAATTGAGATTGCTGGCGACAACCCCTCAATGCTGTCCATGTCAGGCTTTTCCATCATGGATAGGAACTGACGCGCATAGGCCGACAAAGACTCCACATAGCGCCTCTGACCCTCTGCATACAACGTATCAAACGCTAACGATGATTTACCAGAGCCAGATAGCCCAGTAATAACAATTAATTTATTACGCGGCAAAACAACATTAATGTTTTTTAAATTATGGGTTCGCGCCCCAAGGATGGTAATAGCTTCCATGATGTCTCTGTCAGATTATATTTGAGGAGAGTATACCCAAAATTATTAACTTTTACTTGCATGTTGTGTCAAGCTGTTCTGACTCATTTTCTCTGGTTGCACACAATTTATCTGCTGCAAGATTGGATATTTCCAGTGCTTTGCATAAATGACTGTGTAAACGGCCACTGTGAATGTATTCTTTACCCAAGAACTTGAGTGATAATGCCATGTTTCCAAACAGAAGATTTTCCAATACCCCAACCTTTTCTTCCGCAGATTCATCCCCTTCTAAGTCAGATAAACATTGCGTTACTAAGGCGTGACGACTTTGTTTTAAAGCCTCATTATGAATGATGTTTTTATGCGCATAATTCATGCCTGTATTAAACAAGGTAAGACCAGAGCGCCCCCATGAATATG
The DNA here is from genome assembly GCA_963934185.1 of uncultured Legionellaceae bacterium. GTDB lineage: Bacteria > Pseudomonadota > Gammaproteobacteria > Legionellales > Legionellaceae > CAWVYD01. The sequence continues at coordinate 14,243 of CAWVYD010000025.1, forward strand.
CGGTGGCCAGCGCTTGATTAACTGCGGGTGATTCCGTAAGCGGTTTAATGTCGTCTTTTTTTTCCTCTGGTTCCGGTAAAGTTCTAGACAGTGCTTCAATGGCTTCTTCATTGTGCAATTTAAGGTAAACCTTCATTGCTTCAATACCAGCCATCACTTTTCTTTGAAGGGCTTCTTGGGCTTCCACTTTTATTTTTTTAGGCATCGCTTCATCCTTAATACGCGATTATTTTGAAAAATTAGTCTAGCAAATGGATTCAATTCATTGCAAGCATTAGGGCGTGTTGACCATTCGTTTTGGAGTGAAGGCGTAGGCTGGTTTTAGTG
>CAWVYD010000026.1:0-13816 GCA_963934185.1 uncultured Legionellaceae bacterium
GCTGGAATAGACGCTGAGGTTAACATGCCAATTTTTAATGCTAAAAAAGCGTTTGATAACGCCAAGATAAGCGTTAATAAAATGGCAATCAATACGCAACGAACGGTTAACTCAACCGTTTGAGTTTGCGCTGAAATATACGGGGTATTCACAAAAAATCTCCTAAAACTAGAGGCCTCTACGGTATATAACGAAGTCCTTTAAGGAAAACACGGGGTAACACGCTTTGCCCAAAGGAATACACCAAATCAACAGGGTTTTTAAAAGGCCACAACACAAAATCTGCTGGACTGCCTGTTTTTAATTCCGGCATGTTTTGACCAAGCGCACGCGCGGCATTGCTTGTAACGCCTTGCCAAGCTTCATCAACGGTTAAATCAAAGATAAGGCAGGCCATGTTCATCATTAAAGGCAATGAATTAGTTGGACTGCTGCCTGGGTTTAAATCCGTCGCAATGGCCATTGGGACCTCATGTTTTCGTAAAAGGTTAATGGGTGGTTTTTGTGTCTCTTTTAAAAAATAAAAAGCGCCGGGAAGTAACACCGCTACCGTGCCTGCTTGCTTCATTTTAATAATGGATTTTTCATCCAAAAATTCCAAATGATCACACGATAAAGCCCCATTACTCGCCGCTAAATGACTGCCACCCATTAATGATAATTGTTCAGCATGACATTTAATGTCAAAGCCTAATGCCAACGCAGCATCAAACACTTTATGTGTTTGAGATAAATTAAAACCAATGGTTTCACAAAAAACATCCACTGACTGAGCAAGATTACGTTCCTTAATCTTAGGCAGTACTTCATGACAGATAAAAGACACGTACTCATCAGCGCGGCCTTCATATTCAATAGGCAACGTATGCGCGCCTAAATAAGTCGCATGCACCAAAACACCTAATTCCTCAGCCAAGCATTTTGCTACCAATAACATGCGACATTCCGTTTCCATGTCAAGGCCGTAACCCGATTTAATTTCAAACCCCAAACAACCTTGCTGGATCATGCTTTGCATTCTAAGCTTGGCTGATTCATACAGTTGCTCAAAACTGGCTGCTCGTGTTGCTTTAACCGTACTTTTAATGCCGCCGCCTTTTTTTGCAATGCTTTGGTAAGTTTCGCCCATTAAGCGCTGCTCGAATTCTAAGCTACGATTGCCACCATAAATCAAATGTGTATGACAATCAATCAAGCCAGCACTAATAAGGCAACCTTTTGCATCAATAGTATCGATGCCGTTATAATTATCCAGCTCATTTAACGTTTTTTCAGGCAGCACCTTTAAAATATGTCCCTTATCAATAACCAGAGATATTTTTTTAATAGACTCACCAGGTTGATATAAGCCGGCATTTTTAATGATGAGATCAACGTTCATAAAGGCGATACCTCACCTGTTTTTAACCACTTTTCATGATGACTGGTGTCGTAAATATCCCACTCTTTCTCACTAAAAACCTCAGGCTTAACATTCAGCAAGAGCCAAATCAGAAATTGACCGACCACCTCTGCTTTTAATAAAGTGTCCTTTTGATATAAATTTTCAAAAAAAGCCTTATCTTCATTTCTTAACGTGGTTGACTGACGAATACTGGCTTGCATTGCTGTGTCAGTAATGCCTGGCATAACCGAACCAAAAGCGATATCTGGACACTCTTTTTTTAATAATTGATATAGCATGAATAAACTGCTTTTACTCATGCAATAAGCAGCCCAGCCTGGAAACGCTCGGTGTGCTGCCAAACTTGAAATATGTAACACTCTCGCCCCTGATAAACGTTTTCGAAACAATTGAAAAAGCGCTATGGGGGTTTCAACGTTAATTTTTTGATGAGAACGATAGGCATCCAAAGATAAACTTTCAACAAACGCTAAGGGTTTAAGCTGGGCTGCGCATTGAATAAGGCCTTGTAGGGGTTGCTCATCCAGCGCATCAAATAGCGCTTGTTGAATAGATTCATGAGTTAAGTCACCTTCCACGTATTGAATAAGAGCAGGAAAATAATCAACTGTTTCTGCCAACTTAGTTTGCCTACGCCCACAAATTAAGACCTTATGACCACGTTCGGCTAATTGCAAGCTTAACGCTCGACCAATACCCGTGCCCCCACCTGTTACAATAAACGTCATGCTATCCTGATTTTCATGTTATAAAAGATGCATTATACGTTTCTCAAGGTGTTAACACCATGACATTTACTTTGAATCAACATTACCAAGCACCTACCCTCCTTCATTGGCAGGGACGCACAGGATCGCATGATGCTAAGCGTATGCATCAAGCAATTCAAATTATTGATTTAAATTGTCAATTTTTAGAAGATAGGTCAAATAAAGGCTTAGTACTTATCGGCTTTTCATGCGATGAAGGTGTTAAGCGAAATTTGGGTCGAATTGGCGCCTCAAGCGCACCAAGTGCTTTGCGAACTCAGTTAGCTAAGCTGCCTTATTTAGGTGAGTTAGCGCTTTATGATGTGGGTAACATTCAATGCATTAATGGCGATCTTGAAAGTGCTCAAGCCGCGCTTGCACATTTAGTTCAACACTGTCATGAGCTCGGTCATAAAACACTTGTTTTAGGGGGGGGGCATGAAACAGCATGGGGACATTACCTAGGCCTTAAAAAGAAACACCAAGCACTTAGTATTATAAATTTTGATGCACATTTTGACTTAAGGCAAAGCGAACAAAGCACCTCAGGCACCCCCTTTCTTCAAATTGCGAATGACAAAAAAAACTTAGGACAATCTTTTAATTATTTCTGCTATGGCATTCAAAAAACAGCAAACACTAACGATCTCTTTCAAACAGCACAACGTCTAAACGTATCCTTTTTATACGCCAGCGATATTATTTCAAGCTTTAGTAATCATCAATCTCTACTTATTGACGACTTTATTTCTCGAGCTTCCTCGCTTTACGTCAGTATTTGTATGGATGTTTTTAATGCCTGTGTTGCGCCAGGCGTTAGTGCTCCAGCCCCTTTAGGATTAATGCCTTGGCATGTTATGCCTATTTTGAATCAACTGTTTAATAGTAAAAAAGTGGTTAGCATAGACATTGTTGAATTATCTCCTCCTTTTGATAAAGATGAAGTAACCGCTCGTCTTGCAAGTTCACTTGCGGCAGAGATAATATATTCTTTATAACCCTTTAAAAGATGAACGCCATGAAATCTATCTGTTTGTACTCTACCAGCTTCATGATTTTGCTTACTCCCTTGCTGGCCAATGCTGAAGTTTTGCTTGAAGCAAGTGCTCCTATTGCAACCGTAGAAAACTCAAACGAAGCTACCGCGGAAATAACAAAGACTAAAAAGATAGCAGACACTGAAGAAATAGCAAAAACTAAAGATAACTTGCCAAACGTCGGCAAGAAAATTATATTGAAAAAAAAAACCAAACCAACCTTAAAAAAACGGTTATCGTTTAATTCCTTTTGTGGAACAAACTTAACGGTAGTACCACCAAACAGTCAGTTTGTTATTAACTTTGCGCAAAATTCGGCCATTAAAACCTTTACCTATGATCATAAACATAAATCTGAGCAATGGTTTGAACTGGGAAAATGTTACTCTGAACTTGGCTGGAAAAGCTTTGGAAATGCCATGTCGCGTTCTGGAAATAATCAATCCATTACCGATGAGAAATTATTTGTTTCTGCAAAATTTGATGGCAAAGCAGAAATGCTTGCGTCTAACCTAATAGCGTCCACTTGGAAAGTAATGATACCTCTCATTGTTCGTTATGAAGATGAAACACATTATTTAGAGCAGCATTTAAAAGTAAAAATGGTCATTAGCATTGAAAAGCAACAACTCGCCATTGATCAAGTCATCGCTTCACCAGCGCTTGTAAAACATAAATATGAGCCTTCACTCGATACCCTTAAAACGGAAAAAAGCTAATGTGGTTAATAACATTAGCTTTTAAACATCCATACTTTTTTTAACAATACCCTATGGAGATATACTCCGCGCGGGCATAAATATAACCATTTAATGAAGAAAAACTGACAGCCTATCTTGCTGGTTAATATCGATGATTAATAAGGACCGACAACCACATTAGAGCCAATGTTTAAAAAGTCCTTATTCAACCATCGTGCATCTTCTTTTTTTACTCGAATGCAACCATGGCTATAATGTCCTTTAGGTTCCCCTGGGGCGCCATGAATGGCATATCCTTTATGAAAATGCATGCAGTAAGCCATTGGCGCTCCGCCTGTTCCCAAGGGGTATTTAGATGATTCACAATCTGCCCCTCCTTTGCGCTGCACGGTAAACTCACCAATGACTGTTCGACAATCAGAACCGTCTTCAGGACATACAGCAGAACCTCCACCAGCAGGGCCAGTTTTGACTCGAAAGCCTTGCTTGTCATAAGCTGCCCACGCCATATCTTTAGGACTAAATAAAAAAGTTCGTTTATTTGATGCTTCTCGTTTCATTGGAAAAGCATTTTCAGGTGACTTCCCTGACGATACTAAATTTGGATTTGTTGTGGTTGCACAGGCCATTAATGAAACACAAATAATTGAAATGGTGAGTTGTTTAATCATAATATTCCCCTCTTTTAAATTTTTTAGTATTTTGTTAATTACTGATCCCTAGTGTTTTTTTTATCGTCAGTAATGAGAGGAAGTTGAGAAAAAATTTAAATTAAAAAAACAAATCAGTTTAAATGTGGGCGAGAAAGCCTTAAAAAGAATCATTAAGGGATTATGGTTAACCTAAAAAATAGCATAAGACTTTAATGTACAAGTACGTTACCATGTGTTTTATATAATCATTTCTTAATAGACTATGCCAAACATACTCATACTTTTTAATAAACCCTTCCAAGTGCTTAGTCAATTTGAAGATGTGAATGATAGAAACACGTTAAAAAAATACATTCCAATAAAAAACGTCTATCCAGCGGGTCGATTAGATTACGACAGTGAAGGATTAATGATCTTAACCAACTGCGGCCAGACACAACATAAAATTAGTAACCCAAAGAATAAAATGAGTAAGACCTACTGGGTGCAAATTGAAAACATTCCGACTGACTGCGATTTAGAAAAAATTAGACAAGGCATTCAAATAAAAGATCACCATTGTTTGCCTGCTCGTGTAGAAATCATTCAAAACCCCTTAATATGGCCGCGCATCCCCCCTATTAGAGAAAGAAAAAGTATCCCAACCTGTTGGTTAGAGCTAAGCATTCAAGAAGGTAGAAATCGCCAAGTTAGGCGAATGACTGCTGCAATGGGATTTCCAACCTTACGACTAATACGCGCAAAAATAGGTCCTTGGCAACTGAATGAACTCAAACCCGGAGAATACCTACAAACTAATCTAAGGTAATACTTTTATGACGAAAAAAAGCATAACCAATCATGACCCAAAGCGCCATATTCATAATAACGGGTGACACAAAAACAAACATAGACAAAAAGTGTCCTTGGGCGCCTTCTATCACTGCAATCAGTAATTGATTAACGAGGGTCAAACAGCCAACACACATAACTTGTTGCCATAATGCAAAAAACTGCATGCGTCTTAATAACGCTAAAATCATATAGGCAGTAAGGGTTAATGCAAAAGCGTGCTCACCTAAAGCGCTCCCTAAAAAGACATCCTGCATCAAACCCAGGCACCAAGCAAAAAATAACGTGGGCGGCGATTTAGAGTTTAAAAAACATCCAACTAAAAATAACAATACCATTGCATCGAATGAGAAAATAGACGCTTCAGGTATCGGCAGTGCCGTGTAAATAAAAGCGATTACGACGCCAAGCATACTGAATAATGCGTAAGATAAATCCATTATTTATTTATCCTGGTAAACAGGCTACTTGACGTGGCCAGTTCATGTAATAAGCGTTTGTCTAAATCGTTATGCCAAGACAAAAGCATTAGCCTGCTCTTGCCAAGTAACGCTTTAGGCTTAACCTCAACATTAATAAATGCTTCATTTTCAGGCATGCTCACTTTATGAACCACACCAATCGGATAACCTTCCGGAAATCGTTTACCCAACCCCGAAGTAAGAAGTTCATCTCCCTCTTTTACCGAAGACGTTCGCGCTAAATTAACTAACGATAAACCATTCGTCTGATTTGTACCGACTAAAATTGCGCGCTCACCAGTACGGGCATTTTTAACAGGCACAGCACTTTCCGGATCAGTTATTAACATAACCATTGATGTATAAGGTCCTACTTCAATTATCTGTCCCATCACGCCTAAAGAATCAAACACTGCCTGACCAACAAAAATATTATCGATGCTTCCTCTGTCCAAAACAAGGATTTGACGATAGGCATGCGTTTTAATGGCTAACAATTCAGCCAGTAAAAAACGCTCGTTACTTTTGGGAGCTTTATAATCTAAGAGCTTGCGCAATTGATTATTTTCTTTTTGCAAGCTAAGCAAACGTTGTAAGCGGCCATTAAGCACTACTTGCTTATAGCGCAATTCTATATTTTCATTGACAAGGGCTTTTTGAGCAAGAACAGACTGAGTTAGATTTTGATAGGTTTTAATTGGCCAATCAATGGCATACTGCAACGGAGAAGTAACGTATAACAAAGTGCTACGTATTTTGATAACAAACGTATAACGTTGATCCAACACCATTAACGAAACGGATAGGCTTAATAACACCGCCAGCGTGATGCTAAGCGGTGTTTGACGAGTAAATAAAGACTTAATGAGTATTTACTCCGTTGAAAGAAAGTCGCCCCAACGGTGATCCATCGTTTCAAGTGCTCGGCCACCACCTTTAGCTACGCAGGTTAAGGGATCTTCTGCGACAAAGACAGGTAAGCCTGTTTCTTCCATTAATAAACGATCTAAATCTTTTAATAATGCCCCGCCGCCTGTTAATACCATGCCTTGTTCAGCGATGTCCGCTGCTAATTCAGGCGGCGCTTGCTCAAGCGCAGCTCTAACCGCACCAACAATACCGGAAAGTGGCTCTTGCAACGCTTCTAAAATTTCAGAGCTACTTAGCGTAAAGCTACGTGGCACGCCTTCGGCTAAATTACGACCACGCACTTCAATTTCAACCAAGTCACGTGATGCAAACGCAGAACCAATTTCTTGTTTAATTCGCTCAGCGGTCGTTTCGCCAATTAAGGTACCGTAATTACGTCGCACGTAAGAAATAATAGCGTCATCAAATCTATCGCCACCAATGCGTACGGATTGATGATAGACAATACCGCTTAAAGATATAATCGCTACTTCCGTTGTGCCACCACCAATATCAACCACCATCGAACCTGTGGCTTCTTCTACTGGCATGCCTGCGCCTAAAGCGGCAGCCATTGGCTCTTCAATTAAGAAAACCTCGCGAGCACCCGCGCCCATAGCGGACTCTCGAATGGCGCGTCGTTCAACTTGAGTTGAACCACAAGGCACACAGACCAAAACGCGAGGACTTGGTCTTAAAAAACGATTTTCATGCACCGTATGGATAAAGTGTTGGAGCATTTTTTCCGTCACATAAAAATCAGCAATCACGCCGTCTTTCATAGGCCGAATGGCAGTAATGTTACCCGGAGTGCGTCCAAGCATGCGCTTAGCATCAAGCCCTACCGCTGCAACACGCTTTACTCCTGATTCATTGCGCAAGGCAACAACAGAAGGTTCATTCAACACAATGCCTTTGTCTCGAACATAAATAAGTGTGTTTGCCGTACCCAAATCAATGGACAAATCATTTGAAAAAATGCCTCTTAGCTTACGAAACATGAAATATACACCTGTATTACATTCTAAAGATGTATCAATAACCTAACGAGTAAGTCGCTGTTACGATAACGATAGAAATGAGAAAGATTAAAAAAATTTCTGAAACTTTACCGCAAATAGCAATTATTGAAAAGACATTTCGTTATACAATAAAAAAAACTGCTTTGTACACTCAATTACTTCATTTCCTAGAGGGATGCATGTAGTATTGTCCTTTTTTACAGCATGCGAAAAGAAATGATAAGTCTAACTGACGACGAACTTAAGAACGTTGCAATATTATCGCGTTTAACCATAACTAAAGAATTAATGCCCTCATTAAAAAATGAGCTAAGCAGTATTTTACTAATGATTGAGAAAATTCAAGACGTCAATACTGATCTAATTATTCCTCTCGCGCACCCTTTAGAAACTAAACAATTTCTCAGAGACGATGTTTGTCAAAAAAACACACTTAAACCTGAGCTTCAATTGCTCTCTACTCACATTGAAGACGACTTATACATCGTCCCTAAAGTCATTGATTAAGGACTCGCATGCATACACTATCAATTAAAAACACCCATCAGAAATTATTAAACGGCACCTTTTCAGCCACGGAGCTGTGCCAACACTATTTAACGCGCATTGATTCATTGGATCCGACCTTAAACAGTTTCATCAGCGTGAATCACACACAAGCCATGCAACAAGCAAACATGGCAGACAAACGATTTTCAAATGGCACTGCTACCTTAATGACAGGCATACCCATTGCGCATAAAGACTTGTTTTGCACCAAGGGCATAAAAACCAGCTGCGCTTCAAAAATGCTTGATAATTTTATATCCCCCTATAATGCAACGCTTGTACAAAATTTAGAAAACCAAGGAATCGTCATGCTGGGTAAAACCAACATGGACGAATTTGCCATGGGCTCCTCTAATGAATCAAGCCATTATGGCGCGGTTAAAAACCCGTGGCAGACAAGCTGCGTACCCGGTGGTTCTTCCGGTGGTTCTGCTGCGGCAGTGGCTGCTGGTTTATGTCTTGCTGCTACAGGTACTGATACTGGCGGCTCGATTCGCCAACCGGCTGCCTTTTGCGGCCTTACTGGCATTAAACCCACTTACGGCAGTATTTCGCGTTACGGTATGATTGCCTTTGCTTCAAGTTTGGATCAAGCCGGTCCATTAACGCACTCTGCCGAAGACGCCGCCCATTTGCTTGATAATATGGTTGCGCATGATCCTAAAGACTCTACCAGCGTGGTTCACCCAAAAATAAATTTTTCAAACGACTTAACAAAATCACTTAAAGGCCTAAAAATTGGCTTACCAAAAGAATATTTCTCCAGTGATTTAGATCCAAAAATGGCCGAAAAAGTTCTACAAAGTGCTAAGGAATTAGAAGCCTTAGGTGCTACCCTTGTTGATATTTCACTGTCGCACACCCCATTGGCTGTGCCGTGTTATTACATTATTGCACCTGCTGAAGCGTCGAGTAATTTATCTCGCTATGATGGCGTTCGCTTTGGCCACCGTGCAGAGAACCCTATTGATTTAAATGACTTATACTGCCGATCGCGTAGCGAAGGCTTTGGCGAAGAAGTTAAACGTCGCATTATGCTGGGTACTTACGCACTCTCCGCTGGCTATTTTGATGCTTATTACGTTAAAGCGCAGAAAATTCGCCGTATGATCCGAGATGATTTTATGTCGGCATTTGAAGACGTTGATATGATTTTATCGCCAACCACCCCCAGCCCTGCCTTTGAGCTTAACTCAGTCAGTCATCATGAGCCGGTGCAAATGTATTTAAACGATTTATACACCATTGCCGTTAACCTAGTAGGCTTACCCGCACTTTCCATGCCGTGCGGTTTTATTGATGACTTACCCGTAGGTACCCAACTGATCGGTCCACACTTTTCTGAAGCGCGCTTGCTCAATGCAGCTCACCAGTATCAATTAGTAACGGAGCATCACCAAAAAACCCCACGCCTTAACCAAGGAGAATTATAATGAGTTGGGATATTGTGATCGGTATTGAAGTGCACGTACAACTCCAAACACAATCTAAAATATTTTCATCCTCCAGCACAAAGTTTGGCGCAACCGCCAATGATAATGCTTCTTTAATTGATTTAGGCTTACCAGGCACTTTGCCGGTTTTAAACAAGGAAGCCGTTAATCAAGCCATTAAATTTGGTTTAGCGGTTGATGCTAGCATTAATCCAATTTCAGTTTTTGAACGAAAAAATTATTTTTACCCCGATCTGCCCAAAGGCTATCAACTAAGTCAGTTAGAACACCCTATTGTTATAGGCGGAATACTCTCTGCACCTCTTAAAAATAATCCGCACAATACCGTTGAATTAACGCGTGCACATTTAGAAGAAGATGCAGGAAAATCCACACATTTTAGTCATTACAGTGGTATTGATTTAAATCGTGCCGGTACTCCGTTGCTTGAAATTGTTACTGAGCCTTGCATTCATTCCATTGAAGAGACCATCAGTTACTTAAAACAGCTGCACATACTCGTGCAATATTTAGGCATTTGTGATGGTAACATGCAAGAGGGATCGTTTAGATGCGACATTAATATTTCTCTTAAACCCAAAGGCAGTACAACGTTAGGCACTCGCACCGAAATAAAAAACATGAATTCGTTTCGCTTTATTGAAAAAGCGCTTATTTATGAAATTGATAGGCACATGGACGTATTGGGTTCTGGTGGTAAAATCGTTCAAGAAACACTTTTATTTGATGATAAAACAGAACAAACAAAAAGCATGCGCTCGAAAGAAGAAGCCAATGATTATCGTTATTTTCCTTGTCCAGATCTCCTACCTGTGCATGTCAGTCAAATTGAGATTGATGCCATAAAGCAAACCATACCAGAATTACCACTGGCCAAACTTGCTCGTTATCAAAGCGATTTAAATTTAAGTGCCGATGACGCCAAACGCTTAATTCAAGACAAGGACTTAGCCCTCTTTTTTGAAAAAATCGTAAACAGCTCAAATGCAACACCTAAAGTCATCGCTAATTGGGTCATAGGCGAATTATCCGCATACCTCAATAAACACGAACTCAGCGTTAATCAAAGCCCTATTAGTGACGCTCAGTTTTCGGAATTATTAGATTGCATTGCAGACAATACTATCTCTGGCAACATAGGCAAACAGGTCTTTTTAAACTTATGCAGCGCGCCAGGGTCTGCTCGTGAGATAATAGAAAAAGAAAATTTGGGGCAAATAGCCAATACCGATGAGCTTGTTGAATTAATCAATGAAATCATTAAAAGTAATCCCAAGCAAGTTGAGCAATACCTAGGTGGCAAAGACAAACTCTTTGGCTTTTTCATTGGCCAAGCCATGAAAAAAACCAAAGGAAAAGCAAACCCTGAGCTTTTAACCACCCTTTTTAATAATGCATTTAAGAATATGCGGCTTTTTTAGTGTCGAGATTTATGTGTGATTATTTCACTAAAAGTGAGGCATAACCATACCCAAACTCCTTGGTCCATATATGTCAAAAAAAACCTAGTAAAAGAATAAATGAAGTGTTAATTTGACTTTTGGCTGAGTAATGAGAGGCCTTGTTATAACTTCATAGGAAGGAAGTATATGAATGAAGCATCAAAAACTCGCTCCGTAAGAGACTCCTTATTTGAAAAGACTTACCTTCAAGGCTACGGCATTGATATTGGTTGTGGGAACGATTTGGTTTGCACTAATGCCGAACCTTTTGACCTAAAACACGGTGACGCTCAAAACATTCTAAAACACAAACGAATAAATAGCTTCGATTTTGTTCATAGCTCACATTGTTTAGAACACATGCCAGATCCTAAGAATGCCTTAGAAGAATGGTGGGCAATTTTAAAACCAGGCGGGTATTTTGTTATTGTTGTGCCTGATGAAGATCTATATGAACAACGTATTTGGCCATCAAAATATAACCCAGATCATAAAGCAACTTTTACATTGAACGACAAGTCCGACTCTTGGTCACCCGCATCGTTTAATTTAAGTAAACTTATAACAGCGTTACCGGGTGCGGAAATTATTTCGTCATGTCTTCATAACAAAAATTATAATAACCAACTGGCTGGATTGCCACGCAGACATATTGCCCATAAGCTCTATCGTTGGTCCTTTTACAAGAAAAAACCTTTGAAGCGTTTTTTTGCTAAATTAATAACTAAGTTTTTACCCATAACGTCTACCGTATTTGAAGGAAAGAATGCTTATCCTATCGATCAATCTCGTGGCCCAGCTTTATGTCAAATACAAGTTATCGCTCGCAAAAAGCACAAATACGTAATGGAGTAAAAAAAATCAATCGCCCCTAATGTTTAATCAAAACACTCTGTTCAAACAAGGCTTACCTTGCTCGATATCCTGTAAGCTTTTAAGTGTGGTGGTGGCGATGTTTGTTAAGGCTTCATGCGTGAAAAAAAACATGGTTGGATGTAATTAATACACTTGGAATGCTCATAAAAAAAACACGGCCTTTTCTTATTCGTAAACATCGAGCCCAACCGAGCCAATTTTTTTGATTTAAGCCCGTCAATTAATGCCTTATGTTCTATTAATCCACCACGACCTGTATTCATCAACATCACACCTTAGGTTTTAAACAGTATCATGTATTATTTAAAAATTTGGCGTTTGGCTTGGCCACTTATTTTATCAAACATTACCGTGCCACTGTTAGGCATTGTTGACATAGCGGTCATTGGTCACCAACATAATGCTGCACTTATCGCAAGTATTGCCATTGGCAGCATGCTGTTTGATAGCCTATTCCTTTTATTTGGTTTTTTGCGTATGAGCACCACTGGCTTAGTTGCTCAAAACCCTAAAGATAATACGATACTACAACGTTCACTCATGCTGGCAATGGTTTTAGCAAGCCTCATTATTTTTTTTCAAACATCATTATATCAATGTGCAATTTATGTGATTAATCCTAAGCATAGCATCCAAAATTTATTAAGCCTTTATTTTCACTACCGTATTTATGCCACCGTGCCTACGTTATTAAATTATGTAATCCTAGGATATTTTTTTGGTCGACAAAACACTCGCTCTCCGCTTGTTTTATTGCTTGTCATTAACACAAGTGCCATCTTGCTGGATCTATTGTTTGTCACTTATGGAGGATTAGGATTAAAAGGCTTGGCGATTGCAAACGTGGTTGCACAAAGCTTAGGCATGATGCTGGGCTTATTTTTAATTGAAAAAAATTACAGTCCATTTCGTTTGAATTTTTCTCCTATTTTTAATGTTTCTGATATAAAGAAATTATTTCATTTAAATAAGGATATTTTTATTCGAACGTTATGCCTCTTAAGTACCTTTGCCTATTTTACTTATTCAGGTTCAACACTAGGCGTTAATACGGTTGCCGCCAATGGCATTTTGTTGAGTATGCATCATTTCGTATCATACGCCTTAGATGGGTTTGCCATTGCCTGTGAGGCTTTAATTGGTCAAGCACTGTCTCGTCATAATAAAAAAGATTTTATCTTAATCAGTAAACAATGCGGTCACTTTTCATTTCTAGTGGCGTCCATCTTCAGCCTCATTTTTTACTGTTTCGGCAGCGCTCTTCTTAAAGTCATTACCAATACAGCGTCTGTATTAACACAAGCTCAACTTTATTTACCGTGGTTAGTTGTGCTGCCTCTTTTGTCTGCAGGCAGCTACGTATTAGACGGAATATTCATTGGCGCTACGTGGTCGCAATCAATGCGCAACACCATGCTTTTTACAACCATTGGCATTTTTTTTCCCTTAACGCACCTGTTATCACATTGGCAAAATAACGGGCTATGGCTGGCATTTAGTCTTTTTATGTGTGGCAGAGGCTTAAGTCTTTTATGGGCATTAAAAAAGAAACTGGATCATGGCCTTGTTAAATAAAAAAGTTTGGTATACTGCCTCATATCAACAAACTCAACTGAGTTAACTATGAACCAACAATTAGACCAACTTTTCCAGCCAAAAAAACGTGCCCATTTTGCTAGAGACTATACTTATTTTGATGATTCTGAAATTAATAGCCTTAGTTCACC
>CAWVYD010000027.1:0-13807 GCA_963934185.1 uncultured Legionellaceae bacterium
AATGAAACTGTAAAGATTAAGTGCAACCTTATTTTTAAAATCATCATCCCATGAAGAGTCAAAAGAAAACAATAACGCTGTATGCAAAGGCATGCCTTTTGAAGCAGCCTCATTTAAGATGTTTGCCAGTGACATGGATTTATTAACAAAACCTTTCAAATTCATGCCGCTTATCGCTTTCTGATAAGCAACCATATTTTCGTTTAGAGACAAACAAGAGCCCGCCTGTTGTTTAAGCATCTTGACCACAGGTTTGACTTCCATTGTTCGCAGCACTTCATCAGACATTTTTCGATCGGCCTCAGCCAAGTGAGTAAGAATAAGCCTTGAAGCCCACTTTGAAACCTGAGTTTTTGCTTCAATATTCCTTATGCCTTCGATAATATTATTTGAAGGCCTCGTTAAACGCCAAACCATCTCTTCACGACTTGATAAGCCAAGTTTATTACCTACTGAAAAAAGCACTTTAGAATAAATGAATAATTGATGATAAAAGAGCTCAAATTGCTGTCGGTTTTGAATCTCATCCGCAGAACCCAAGTATCGTTCCAATGGAACCAACACATTGATTAACGAAGAATAAACATGTGATAAATCCGGCAAGGAAAGACAAGAAAGCCTTTCAAACTGTGATAATTTTTGATTTAACTCAGCAAACATTCCCTCAAAATAATCTTTTAAATATTCTTCATTTTCTAATGCAATGCTTGGTACTTCTTTCATTAAAGCTGAACGCTCATTAATCGCTGAGAGCATAAAATAATGAAGTGCCTTTGGACGTTTACGAGCCGCTTCTCGTGGCCCTTCCTCTTTAACTTCTTTTTGACTCTTTCGATTCGCGATAAGCATTTCATTAAAGTTGGCAGAGAACCATACATCCGCCTCTTTTCTGCTATTAAACACGGTATCAACATAACTTAATTGCATTTTCTGAAAAATACAATGCATCTCATCACGGCTTAACGCTAAACACTCATCCAAATGAAGCTCTACCAAAGTCGCAAGTCCCTCATGAAAGGAAGGCATAAACATGGATGAAATATAACCGCGATAATAAGCCAAAATGATAGTCGTACTACGCACTTTATTAAATCGTTCATACAACCATTCATCACACTGCTTATCACTTTCAAGGCCTTTGCTTTGATACTCTGATTGCGCGCGTTCAAAAAATTTATTTCTTTCGGTCTCTGTTAACGTTAAACACTCATCCAAATGAAGCCCTACCAAAGCAGCAAGCCTGTCATAAAATGAAGCGTTAAACTCTGCATTAATGTCATCACGATAGCTAGTTAGGATATCTTCTTTCGTTTTATTTACATAATCTCTAGGGGTGTTTACATCATCTTTAAGTATTCTTAGTTGAGTTTCTTTTTCAAGGTCACGATACCCTCTGGATAATAAAGTATGAAAATCATCCACTTTTTTAGAAAACGTATTAATTGAAACGGAGGCAACTAACAGCGTGTCTTTAAAACCTTCTGTTTTAAAACCAAATGGGCGTATAAACGAGGCTTGTTTAGAATCGCTATTAAAATATTCGGCGCTAGGCGCTAAGTAATCATACTGATAAGCAAGTCGATGAAATAAGCGACCATGCTCTTTTTTATTAACATTACTTTCCAAAACAGGAATAGACTTTCTTATAAAATGCTCACTTATTGTCGCTTCTAATGCGTCATCACTGCCCCGCTCTCTATCAATAAACAAACGCTCTGTTTTTTCAGTGGGGATAGGATGAGACTCTAAAGCTTGCTCAATGGGCAGTTTCGCTTGCTCAGCGCTCATAGAGCCAACATTAATAACGCCGACCATAGGCACTTTATGTTCTTGAAAATAGTTATAAGCATTCTGAAGTGCTTGCTCCGCCTTACTTTTGCCCTCATGAAATAAAACAATTGATGCACCAGTAACTTTTACAACATTTAACCATTCCATTAACAGTAGGTCTTTAATTTGACCTTGATCATCGCTTATTAAAACACTCATATTAATCACAATTAATTTCGGTGTTTTCTGTTTAATGGATGAATAGTAACGGGATGCTTGATGGCTTATTTCACGAGGTCTGTCACTTGCTAAATTAATAGCACTTTCTTCATTGCCTATTAGAGAGGCTTTTTTTGCTTTTTCCTCAGCCAGTTCAATCGCCTTAATAACGCTTAATGTTCTCTGAACAACACGATCTTTTTCGATAACGATTGGATCACTAATAAGCCTTGCTCTATCTTCCACAAGTTTTCTTGTCAAGCTGTCACTATGGTGCCATTTAATATAAGCAGAAGAAGATTCAGTACACGGCACATAATGTGTCTCTTTAATTTCTTTTTCTTGAACAGCTTGCTCATAAACACGTTGATTAAGCTGACTTTTTAACTGCCGACATCCTTCTTTAAGCGCTAATTTAACCTGCTCCACCCGCGTAACTTGCTTGTCATCTTCTTCTCTCGCTTTAAACAAATTGATAAAAGGTGTTAGAGCACTGGGCCTTTGTTGTGAAACTGAACGCTCATCCTCATTAAAATAAGGCAGAAGATGCAACCATGAAGGCTTTAGCAAGTCAGCTTCTGGTATATTATTCATGCATTTCAAACCTTTTTCCAAAATGCTATCGATGGCCTTGTAATGCTTTGAAAATTGCTTATTTTTACTGTCTAAAAGCCATAAACACGTTTGGCTACGTTCTCGTATTCCAACTAACTCTTTCATAACAATAAGCTGATTAAGCCCATGTGTTTTTTCTTCAAAACTATCGATGACTTTAGAAAAGGTAGACGATAATTTTTTCGTGGCTAAC
The DNA here is from genome assembly GCA_963934185.1 of uncultured Legionellaceae bacterium. GTDB lineage: Bacteria > Pseudomonadota > Gammaproteobacteria > Legionellales > Legionellaceae > CAWVYD01. The sequence goes on from CAWVYD010000027.1 coordinate 2,798, forward strand.
GTAATGTCGTCATTCACGTATGCAGACCAAGAAAGCGCCTCCATTCGAACCGCGGCTCGATTTAAACACGATGCCATCGGCGTAAAACGCTCCTTCTCTTCGGATACATTCATCACTACAATGTGGATAGCCGTGATTTTTAATAACAAACTAACGGCCTCTTCGTTGGGCAAGACTGCTGATGTAAACTGTTTAGAAGCAATAACTTCTTCGTTGGACAAGATCTCTGATACAAACTGTTTTAAAAGAATAACCTCTCCGCATTGAAGACCATCCACGGGTTTTACAATAAAAGAGATAAGCCAGGAAAGATCAGACAGCAAGCAATCATCTTTGTTCACCTGCCAAGACTCAAGTAATTTTAACGCTAGTTGTGTACGCGTTGTCACTGCGTCAATATTAAGCTCACTAACACTAGGAATATCATAACGTTGTACCCGCTCAAGTAATGAATTCAAATGGTTAGATAAGTCCTGACTGAATGGTGGGGTGATTGCTCTTTCATTTGCACCAATCTCTTCAAGTAATGATTCTTGCCATAACCTTGCCGTATAATCCTGCTCTAAACTTTCATAAGCGCCGTCTTCACAAGACACAGCCTCAACAAAATCACACGCCTTAACCTCTTTTAATTCTTTTCCCAAAGTCATGCCAAACTGTTCTGATGTCATGTTTAACACAGCCCCACCAGTATGACTATGAGCCAATTGCAACAAAGTCTCACTCGCATAGCCACCATGAATTAACATGCTTATCGATGTTTCTTTGGACTGAGAATGTAAATACTTACTCTCCTTCGCACTTAACACTATTTTCTCATGTGGCATAATTGGAAAATGCGAGACCGTTAATTCTTTATTACTTGAGAACACAACTTTATATACATGAATGCGATCAATGACACCCATTAACGATGACGTCGCCGTTAAAGAAGACAAACCTTCTGCTAATGCTACGTTGCCATGTTTATCTGGTAAAAAATAATTTACCCCTTTGCTCCCGCCCTGAACGAAATCAACAGGTTCCAAATTAATGATATTAAGAGAGGCATCGGATAACGTTAAAATACGCCCCCATTGCATTAAACTGACGTAGCCTAAATTAGGCTGTCTACCGACCGGCAAAGGAATCACAATTTTTTTGGGCAAAGTTGCTATGTTTTTCCAACTATCTTTTAACATCACTTGGCTACGTAAAGAAGGGATTAAAGACACGCCACTTTCCGTTGAAAATGAAAAAAACTGTGATACATAATGTTGTATTTCTGATTGAACGCTAACCAATGACTGCAGAGAATAATAAAGTTCTTTAAGATCTGTTTCAGGTTTTTTTGCAATTTCAGCTTTTAAATCTGCTTCAAAGGAACCTTTGTACGTTGATATGTTTGATCGCACTTGAGTATATAGGCCTTTTAACAGCGCGCCCAAAGCCAAGGTTTGAAAATCTGAAAACTCACCAAATGGTTTTTTTTCAAGCAGTTGCTTAGCGTCGGATGAAACCGTCCATGATGTGCTTGTTTGCTGCTCTGAGCTCACGAGCATGCCATTTTTCTCAAACAAACCTAATGCGACCATCGTGCTTAAGCTTATTGGCGTGTTAGATAAAGGCTTAGACTTATTTGTTACTGAACAAAATTTGCCTCTAATGATTTCAAAATCAATGCCATACGGAACACCTTGTAAGCTAGCCCCTTCAGCAGGAGTTCCAGGTTCACAAGTTAAATCAAGCGTATCAGCCATTCCCGCTAAAATCACTTTTTTAATGTGTTGCGCATTAAACTGCATAGTTTCACCATTGATAAACCGAGTCGATTGAATACAAACAACGCAAGCATTCAAAAAACAGACGGTTACTTAAAGAAATTAAATATTCCGGTATAATAACAAAGAAAAATTAAGCCAATATTAAGGATAACTCATCTTATTAATGCTATGATTTGCCTCTTTTTAAATCATATGTAAGCGCTTCTTTCATCTAAAAGCGCCTGTATATTAAATGAGTCAATATTATCATGCGGAAAATATTAGTCACCAGCGCACTGCCTTATGCCAATGGACAAATACACCTAGGCCACTTACTCGAGCACGTTCAAACCGACGTATGGGTCCGCGCACTGAAAATGATGGGGCATCATTGCATTTCAGTCTGTGGTGATGATGCGCATGGTACGCCAATCATGTTAAAAGCAGAAGCAATGGGGATTACGCCTGAAGCGCTGATTGAACAAACAAAAGCTTGCCATGAACATGACTTTAATGCTTTCCATATCCACTATGACCAATACCATACAACTCACTCCGAAGAAAATAAAGCCCTGTCTTCTGAGATTTATTTAACGTTAAAAGAGCACGGCGACATCTCAAGCAAAACCATTAAGCAATTTTTTGACCCAGAAAAAGAAATGTTTCTATCCGATCGATTTATTAAAGGCCAATGCCCCAAGTGCGATGCCGAAGACCAATACGGCGACAGTTGTGAAGCATGTGGCGCGACTTATGCACCCACCGAGCTTAAAAATCCTCGCTCAGCCTTATCTGGCGCAACGCCCATTGAAAAAGAATCCGAGCATTTTTTCTTTAATTTGCCTAAACACAAAGACATGTTAGAACAATGGACTCAAAGTGACTGCTTGCAAACGGAAATGGGCAACAAGTTAAAAGAATGGTTTGAACAAGGCTTAAGAGAATGGGATATTTCTCGCGACGCGCCTTATTTTGGTTTTGAAATTCCTGGTGAAAAAAATAAATTTTTCTATGTGTGGCTCGATGCCCCCATTGGCTACATGGCAAGTTTTAAAAAATACTGTGAAACGCATCCCGAGGTTTCCTTTGATGAGTATTGGCGCAAGGACGACACCACTGAGCTCTACCACATCATTGGTAAAGACATTATCTATTTCCACGCTTTATTTTGGCCAGCCATTTTAACAGGGGCTAACTTTCGTTTACCAAGCGGCGTTTTTGCTCATGGCTTCTTAACCATTAACGGAAAAAAAATGTCCAAATCTCGCGGCACGTTCATTACCGCAAAAAGCTATTTAAATCACTTGAATCCCGAGTATTTACGCTATTATTTCACAGCCAAACTCAACGAGCGCATTGAAGACATTGATTTAAACTTAGAAGATTTTACGCAGCGCGTAAATTCCGACCTGGTTGGAAAAGTCATTAACATTGCTAGCCGTTGCGCTGGCTTTATCAGCAAACGATTTGACGGGAAATTAAGTGCCACCGTTGATAATGCTGAATTGTTTGAACAGTTTAAAAAAGAAGGCGATGTGATTGCTGAGCATTTTGAAAAGCGTCAATTTTCAAAAGCCATACGCGCAATCATGACGCTGGCCGATTTAGCCAACCAATACATTGATGCAAACAAACCTTGGAAAATGATTAAAGAAGAAGGCCAGTTAGAAAACACTCACTTAGTCTGCTCAACCGGCATTAATTTATTTCGTTTATTGGCTTTGTATTTAAAACCCGTACTGCCAGAGCTTGTCATAAACGTTGAAACATTTTTAAACATCGAACCTTTAATGTGGCATGACAAAGAAACGCTGCTTACCGAGCATGCCATCAATCAATTTAAACCACTTATGCAACGCATTGAAGCAAAACAAATTGATGCGATGGTCCAAGAAAACCAGCAAACGCAAGCAGAAACACCAAAAACTGTTAGCACAAGGCAAACGACTGCTGCAACAGACTACCCACCGCTGGCTGACGAAATTAACATTGAAGATTTTTCTAAGCTTGACCTTCGCATTGCGAAAATTATTAAAGCAGAGCACGTTGAAGGCGCTGATAAATTATTACGCCTACAATTAGACTTAGGCTTTGAGCAACGACAAGTATTTGCCGGCATCAAATCCGCTTATTCACCGGAAGACTTACTTAATAAGTTAACCGTTATGGTAGCGAATTTAAAACCGCGTAAAATGCGTTTTGGCATGTCTGAAGGCATGGTGCTTGCGGCTGGCCCTGGCGGCAAAGAACTGTGGATTTTAAACCCTGAAGACGGCGCACAACCGGGTATGCGTGTAAAATGATCGACCCAACCTTAATAGACAGCGTATTACCACAAACGCAATGTGAAGAGTGTAACTTTAAAGGCTGCCGCCCCTACGCAGAGGCATTGGCAGCTGGTGAAGCAGACATTGACCTTTGCCCGCCCGGCGGCCGAGAGGTCGTCATAAAATTAGCGCAATTGCTTAACAAAGACCCTGCGCCTTACCTTCAAAAAGCGGATGACACTTTACGCCCCCCCGCTCTTGCCTACATTAGAGAAGACGAATGCATCGGTTGTACCAAGTGCATACAAGCCTGCCCCGTCGATGCCATTATTGGCACCAATAAAAAAATGCATACGGTCTTTACTGGCGATTGCACCGGTTGTCGCTTATGCGTCGATCCCTGCCCGGTCGACTGCATCGATATTATCGAACAACCTGAAATGACTTTTGATAAAGCCAGAGCGCGCACTCAATTTGTGGCTCGAAATGAACGCTTAGCCGCTCAAGAAATAGAAAAGAAAAATAAATATCTTGAGAAAAAAAAATTCGTGGGGATCGATGATGCCAAAGCCAAACAGGCCTATATTTTAGCCGCCATTAAAAGGAAGTTATCAGGCAATGAATAAAATTAAACGCGCTGAAATTTTTGAACGCCTTAGAAAGGACAACCCAAGCCCAACCACAGAGCTTAATTACAATTCGCCTTTTGAACTGTTAATTGCGGTTATTTTGTCGGCTCAAGCAACGGATGTAAGCGTTAATAAAGCAACAACGCCTTTATATCAAGTCGCCAACACGCCCCAAACGCTGTTTGATTTAGGTGAAGAAACACTTAAAAAGTACATTAAAACCATTGGCCTTTTTAATACCAAGGCCAAAAACGTCATTAAAACCTGTCAAATATTGGTTGAACAGCACAGTGGCGAAGTACCCGAAACGCGAGAAGCCCTAGAAGCGCTGCCAGGCGTTGGCCGAAAAACAGCTAATGTTGTGTTAAACACCGCCTTTGGCCAATTAACCATGGCGGTTGATACGCACATTTTTAGAGTCAGTAATCGAACCAAACTTGCGCCTGGCAAAAACGTAGTCGACGTTGAACACAAATTAATAAAAGTCATTGAAAAACAATATTTAAAAGACGCACACCACTGGCTTATTTTACAAGGCCGCTACGTCTGCACCGCACGTAAACCTAAATGCGGCGCTTGCTTAATCGAAGATTTATGTGAATTTAAAGACAAAACCAGTGATTAAAAGCCTGGCGAGGATATTGAAGGTGCATCGTCATCCTCTGGATCGCTTTCTTTCATTGCTTTAACGGTCGCACTGTCACCATCAATGCAATGAGACCAACTTTGGCCACTAAAGAACGTTAAACTGAAACCAAAAAAGCTAGAACGCTTGCTGTTTAATGCTTGATATAAATTTGACTCGGGATCATCCCATGCTTCCAACACTGCTGACTTAAATTCTATCGTTTGACGCTCAGTTTTTAAACCGTCACTTTGCTCTTTCAAACTAAGCTTAGAATCATCGCTTATTCGCTGTCGTAAACAGCCTCGCGCTATCTTATTCAATGACTCATCCATGGCATTGACCTTCCGCATGGATTTACTTCGATAGCCAGTGGAATTCCAAAGGTTACGTGCGTCCATATTAAGTTTTTTATACTGCGTATCAAACGCTGTTTTAATGGCATCATACCTATTATTTGAATCCGCTAATAAATCTGCTAAAGGCGACGTTTTCGCTTTATCATCAATGACTTTATTGACACTTGCCAGTTTTTCTTGAAAGAGATCTTGTATGGATAAGTTTAAATCTTCTGGCAAAGCTTCTATGCGTTTTTCAATCGTATGTAATCTATCTAATACCGCATTTTTCTCAGTCGCATATTGTGCAAGCGTATTTGTATTATTAACAGCGCTTGTGCTTAGTAAATTTATCTCTATCGCTAGCGCTTCTGTTCTGGCTTCCTCTTGCTTTCTGATAAAAAATGCCTGACGTTTCTGCTCAATTAAACTATCAATGGTTACTTTTTTAGTGAGGATGGCATCCTCTAAGCGACTTAAATCAGCTTCAGGCATTGCTTGCCTTGCTTCAACTAGAAGGTCATCCAGTTCACTGTACGTGTTCGATGCCCCGCCAGAAAGTGGTTTCCCCTCTTCATCTAGGGTAATCGCTGGCATATTAATAACGTCAATGCGAGAAACAAACTCATTAATTTGAGCCACATTAACTTGATATTGTGCGTCATTATCAAGGTTAAGCATTTGTTCATCGAACGTATTTTCTACCTCTGCTTTTTTACCTGCCAATTGCTGCTCTATTTGAGGCTTAAGTTCTACTGGTAAGGCTTGAATGTCCTCTTCTAACATTAATAACGTTGCATCAAGGTTTGCTTTGTTTGCGATTAAGTCAGATGGTTCGACACTCAGTATTAACGACGCCATGACTATCGTACGAATTTGAGTAGACAGTGTAAACACTGGATTTAATATCATCATTCGCTGTTCTTTAATGCTTAAAATTTCTGCCCGCTTAATATCTGATAAAAGCCTTAGGTCATCCTTCAATTCTTGATTAAAAAATTCAAACTCCTCATCACGCGGTATTAATTCTAATGCTGCATCCACTGCTGCATCTAAGACTAACGGGGCACACGCTTGTTCAATGGCCTCATAGTTAATAATGCTTTCAACTCTAAGCCTTATTTCTTTTAAAGCTTGCTCTACAACCTCTTGCTCAAAACAAGCCACTTTGGCATCGCGAAGCTGGATGATTTCGGTACGTTTTGCTTGGCATGCCTGTAGTAAGCCCGCTCTGTCACAGCGAAGCAAGCGATTCACAGCCAGTTCAATCTCATTTACTTGCTCCGTTAGCTCTCGCGCCACCACTGGTACCCTTGCAACCGACGTTACTTCTTCAATGCCGGACAATAGCAACGCTGTAAGACGCGCTATGTGTTGTGATAACGGCTCTGGATTTTCCACTTCTTTCAGTGAACCGAGTTGCGCTTCATTAGTTGACGCTAACACTTGCCCTTCTAGTTCTTTAAAGGCAAACCGTGCAGGACGAAGCCATTGCTGAGCACTTGTGCATTGCTCTCTTGTTGATGAGGATAAGTTTTGTAATAATTGCGGATTTAGTGCATCAGAAAAATGCATTGAAATTCGAGTGCGATGGTTAACAAAATCGCCCGCTACGTCAGGGAAAAAAACGACAAACTCATCTTTTTCATGCAGATCTTTAATCGTCTGGTAATTCGCTGAAAAAGACGTAGTGATCTCACGCTGCTCTGCGCTCGTTAATGCCCGAGTAAAGCCAAACTGTTGATAGGCTTTATTCATCGTATTAAACAGCGCTGTTTCGACCGAGCGACTGCCTTGCTTAGCATGAATCACCGCATTGGACAGTTGATTTTTTAGATTGGAAGACGTTTCAATTGTTTGCCCAACCGACCGACTGTTTAACGCACCATGCGCATGTGCATACAAACACAGTTGACCAATAAAAAACTGCGTCATAATGGATAGATCTTCGGCAGTATTCGTATTAGCAAAAAGAGAGCTATCATTATCCCAAAAGGTTGTTGGCAGGCAAGTGCCTAACAACGTATCAGTCATTTCCTTAGCAGTATCGTTATCGTCGGCTAGCAAGTTTTCTATCAAAAAATCAAACGTGACATTTTGCCCCTTTATCGCGATAGCCCGCGTCAAATCAACATCATTACCACTTGTTTGATTTAATAAACGAGTCATTATTGACTGCAAGAACGTAACTAATGCTTGCCCGCTTAAATGAGAGGGCGTCTCTGCTACTACTGTTTCAATAAAAACATCTTTTGCAGAACGTCTCGTTTGCCAACGTGTTTGCTTAAATGTATGCGTTAGTTCAATACCAAATGGAGCCCCCATCCTTGATTCTCCACGCACCAATGCAAAATAGGGTTCAGATATTGATAGATAAGTATCGATTGATGCTGGCCTTAGATGCATGGCTAATGCATTGGTTTGGCGTGACAAGACAGCATTAACAAAGGCAGGCAACCTCTCTAAACCACTTAAAAAAAGATCATTAAACTTTTCATCGTTCAATAAATGGTCTAACACCCCAATATAACGATTAATCTGTTCAAGTCGATGCTGTTTCTGCCCTAATAACACGGGATCTGACTGAGAAATTGTTCGAATATCCGCTTCCAGATCACGCTTATAACTTGTTAACAACCGCTTCGCTGAAGGTTCGTTACGAGGGTAGCCAGTGCGTCCAAAAAAGAAGGCCTTAAGCGACACTCCCATGCTGCACGTATTATCGACACCAATGGTTTCGCCGCCCACAACAGGCACAAGTAAATGAACCGTATTACTATCATCAATGTATAAATAATTACAGCCTGCTGGTTCTTGCATTGTTCCATTTCACTTTAGAGGAAATTTATGCACACAATGTTAGTGCTTTAACATTAAGCTAACCTTAAGCTCTTTTAAAATAATTTGATTTGGCATGATGCGGCAAGATCTTGTATTCTCCTTCCTCAAAATACGCACAATTTTAAAAGAGCGACCCATGTTTTATAGTCCCAATCGACACGCCTTAAGGCAGAAATTTTTTGATGCTTATAATAAATTTAATGATAAAAAACCGCTTGAATCGGTGGAAACCATTATTTTAAGCGTCATACAGGCGCATCCTGAATACGCCGAGATATTTAGCAAACAAGCATACTATTTAAGCAAAGACTATTCGGTAGAAATGGGCGAAAGTAACCCGTTTTTGCATATGAGCAGCCACATCGGCTTACATGAACAACTGTCCACCAATCGCCCCAAAGGCATTACCGCTGTTTATCAATCGTTAATCAAAGCAGCAAAACTGTCCGTGCATGACGTTGAACATGTAATGATGGAAATCATGATGGAAATGCTTTGGCAAGCGCAGCGTAACAATACTCAGCCAGATGATAAACTGTATTTAAAAAAATTAAAAAAGTTGCTAAAAAAACATGCCTAATACCAAACGCTCTTACCTGATAGACGTAAGCCTTTTAATGCTTATTTTATCCGCTTTTTTTTTGCTTCTGCTTGGCAACATGCCGCTGCATACGCCAGATGAAGCGCGCTATTCTTTAGTATCGTTTGAGTTATTTCAAACGAATCAATACTTAGTGCCTAAAATTAACGGCGTTGGTTTTTTAGATAAGCCGCCACTGTTTTATTACGCGCAAATGCTCATGTTAAAGCTGTTTGGCAACAGTGAAATGACGCTTCGCTTACCAAGCACTATCGCAAGCATTGTTAGCTGCTTAATACTCTATGTTACGGCTAGAAAATTATTTGATCGCACCACGGCTTGGTACAGCGCGTTAATCTTAGCCAACTTCCCGCTGTATTTTTTAATGAGTCACTACGCTAATTTAGACATGATGGTAGCCAGTTTAATTCACGCCACCCTCTGTTTTTTTATTCTATCAAGTACCAGCGCCAAACCCCGCTATTATCTTTGGACAGCCTACGCAACCATGGCACTGGCCATGTTAACCAAAGGTCTCATCGCCGTCGCTTTTCCTTGCTGCATCATTTTTCTCTATTGCGCCATTTATCGTATAAAACCCAAGCTCTATCTGCTCGAAGGTGTGCTTATTTTTTGCATCATAGTCCTACCGTGGTTCATTCAAATGCACTTTGAAGTAAAAGGTTTTAGCTACTATTACTTTGTTATTCAGCACTTTTACCGCTATTTAAGCCAAAGCTTTAATAATCAGCAGCCCATCTGGTTTTACGCTGCGATCGTTGCTGCCAGTAGTTTACCGTGGCTCATTTTTAGTAAGCGTGAGTCTTGGTCAATGAAAAATCCATCCATTGGCTTTTTCGTGATTAATTTTCTTTTTATTCTTTTGTTCTTTTCCATTCCGTCATCCAAACCCATAGGCTACATTTTACCTGCGTTTCCTCCCTTAGCATTCTTGCTCGCACGCAGTTTAAGTCAGCAATACCGTCATCAACCTTTTGTTGGCCTCTCGATAGCCTCTATCATAATAGGCCTATTCTTTTGCTACCCTTGGCAAGCATTGCGCGCCTATTATCATGACATTACGCCGCAGGCCCTAATGATTGCGATGAGCGGCTGCATTGGTTTATTAATACAACTGTATTTCACCTCCCCCTTAGCCTTATCAAAACGCAAAGCAAAACAACGCCAACACTGCTTTTTCACCTTAATATGCGTCACCATGATGATTTTGAATGTGAACGGATTACAATTTACTCAATCATTAGAGCATCAAAGCATCAAACCCATTGCTGAATATTTAGAAGACAGTGATAAAAAAAACACCCCCATCGCCATGTACCATATGTTTTATTATGATTTACCCTACTACAGCAAAGAACGAACTATTTACGCCGTTGATAACTGGAAGAAAGGTTTATTTAAAGGGGATTTATTAACAGAACAGTTTGCGCTAGGCATGCAATATCACGCACCTAAAACGTTTATTAAAAACAGTGACTTTATGACTCGCTGGGATAATACAACCAAGCCCTTATATGTTGTGACCAACGAACATTACAGCCGCGTTTTATTAAAAAAACACGGCCGATTAGTTTTCAAATACCGAGGTATTTATTTACTGATAAACAAGCGCTAAGGCTTATAACCTGCATTGGTGAACTCTTCACGCTGAAGCTTAATGGCCAGCTGCTTATCACTTTCAATTTGTGTTTCAACCGCGCTCATGGGTTCACCCGTTTTAGCTTTTGGTGCATTGATGACTGAATCAAACAATGACTCACGCGCGTCAATTAAAGCCTTTAAAAGTATGCTCCCTTTACCATAGGATGATTCATTTGCTTTAAAAAGCTGGTCAGCGCTTGTGCTTTTTACTTCGGCTTTGCTTTTTTTAGAAGAAGGCTCTTTTTGAGCCGCATCAATCACGCATAGAGAAAGCGGAATGTGTGTTGGGTCAACCCCTGCTATGACAGCACTTCGTTGCCGCGTGG
>CAWVYD010000028.1:0-13634 GCA_963934185.1 uncultured Legionellaceae bacterium
AGAAACATTATGTCTGACACAATTTTCAGATATAATATTAAAAACATTCAATAAATTAGGGTGTGACTTACTGTATTTAGCTATGAGTAAATAAAAACAAACATTGTCAGAAAGCTTTGGAGATGGATCGATGAAAAAATCATTTATGCGGGTAGACAATAATTGGTTCAACTCACCCATTGATATTGACTCCTGCTCTCCCCGTAAGACACTGCAATGAAAGGGGCACTGACTTTTAAATAATTTTTTATTCATACTCGTCATTATGTGTAACTCCAATACGATTAATCGATAATAATACAATTAAATCAAGATCAAACAGATCAAAGTGAATTGTTGCTAGGCCCGATACCCAAACCATTGCTAGACATCGGTGCCTGCTCAAGAGCGACAGGTAAACTTGCATATAAATCGCCTAATTCACGAATAAACGATGCACATTCATCAGTTTTTCTCCCTGCAAACAAACCAAAACCATAGTCAGCGCTAAACGTTAAGGCATGAGGAAAGGCTTTCTCCATAATCACCATAACAGCCGAATGGTTGCCTTCACATGCCTGCCCATAGACCTTTTCAATATCTTTGACTGAAATCGGTTGCTCACAATGACTAAACACTGCTTTTAACATCCTCAAAAAAATAGGCCTGTCTCTAGAGGTATTTCGTACTAAGTCATAAAAATAAAATTGTTTTTCAATGCGAATATCAGATACCAGATATGGATTTAATTTGATAGAAAGCAGAGTATTAAAATCACCCAAATTAATTGGCTCCACCTTGCCGCTCAACACATCAAAGAGTAACGGTTGTTCTTTCTTAAGCAAAAAATCATTAAAACGCATGGAAATATCCTCAAAAATAACGCCATCATACTGTTTGCGGGATACATAGATAAGCCGCCCCATCGGAGGCCTAAAGGTTCTCGCAAGCAGCATGTTTAGCAACATTCAGACAGAAGCCCAATAAAGATCATTGTGTGTTATAATGACTCCATCGATAATAAACAAGGCAACGTTATGCTACCTCTTATGGGTTTAGGTACTTTTATTGGTGTTGAATTAGATTGTATAAAAAATCATCAAGATCGAATGGATGCCGTTAAAAGCACAGTGTTTAATGCATTGAAAATTGGTTACCGCCACATTGACTTAGCAGAAAATTATGGCAACCTTCCTGCCATTGGCCTCGCATTAGAGCAAGCAATGAGCCCCAAAAGTGACGGTGGATTAGGGCTCAAGCGGGATGATTTATGGCTTACGATGAAATCTACATGCTACTCTTTATCCGCCATTAATGCTTATATTGAGGACTTAAAATGCGGTTATTTAGATACCTATACCTTACATTTCCCTTCCTCTTTTTTCACCAGTGAGCAAACCCTAATGAGGGCTTGGAAAGAAGTTACCAAACTACCAACGTCCTTGGTTAAAACGGCTGGCGTTTCAAATTTTTACCCAAAACACATCGAACGTTTACTCAGCGTATGCGATAAATATAATTTGCCTAAACCGTTTAGCAATGAAATTGAATCCAATCTTTTATGTCCAAACTATGAAACCATTGAATTGTGCCAAGCGCATGGCATCCAAATCATTGCTTACTCACCACTAGGTTATCAGTACGCCTCTAGCCTAACCAACGCTGATGATTTAAATGGAAGCCCTTTACTAACAGCCTCACAGTCAATAAGCGCAACTCCCGCTCAAACGGTGCTTGCTTGGCTCATGGCAAGAAACATTGCCGTTATTCCAAAATCAACTCAATTGCATCGATTAGAAGAAAATTTTAATGCAACAAGCCATATTGATTCTATAAACGAAGCAGTATCTGAGCAACTTAAAGAAATGCACTCGCAGATGCCAGCCTTAACCGGAACAGCTGAAAACTGCTATTATGAATCTGAAGGTTTAACTTGGTCAGTCAAGCCCGAACCAAGTCCAAGTCTTGCGTCTCACTCCATCTTTCGAGCGCCTCCCACCGAGACAATTGCTGATGCTAAGCTCGATACCACGCAGCATGACGAAACAAGTGCTTCCAAACGATCGAACTCACCAAGCTAATAGCGCTTAATTTTGACGGCATACATGTTGAGTACTCGTACGCCGACTCACTGATTCTGTCTACTCACGTGTAACTATAATGTTTGCTGGTGAGGCATCTGTTTGCAAGCTTAGGTGAGGTGAGCGAACGCCGACGATTAAGCACTGCTTAATTTATTGGCTGTTAAGGAAAAAACAGATAACAAAGTCAGCAAATTTTAGAGCTACGCTTGAGTAGACAGAATCAGTGAGTCGGCGTACTAGGGCGTGTTGACAATTCAATCCCCTCTTTAGCACTTTGCTTAATGCCGCCAAGACGTCGCATACATTCCTTTGCGCAATTAAAATATGTTTCATTTATTAAAATGTCTGCATATTCTGCTTGATGCTTCAGCATGTCCTCAAAAGTGCTTGTCGCGTCTAAGAGAATGGTAAGTACTGATGCGTGCTTTTCCATACCATGCAACAAAAGCCATTCGGCAAATTTCACCCTATCCTCTTTTTCAAAGAAACCAGCATCAAATGCATCAATAAATTTCTGTCGCAACTCATAAGGCATGGTTGTAGATTGCGCCTCTATTTTTTTTAAGAATAAAAGTGCTCGTGAGCCCCAAAGCGCCATTTGAGCATTAATAACTTTTCCTGATTTTAATACCATTGGAAGCTCAAGAGTAACCATACGCTCATTTGATAAAACTGCATGATTGATACTTACCATGCAGGAGCAAATATTACGCAACCGACCATAGCAGGCAGGATCTAATCCTTTATCTGAACGAACTTCTTTATCCCCCTGAAATACGCCAATTTTATAATTTAAACCGGTACTTACGTCTCCTATTGGTGCATCCGGGTAGTCCCCGCTATCAATGTAAGCATTCAAACCAAGGAAGAAAACATTAAGCTCCGCATCGTTAGCACCACCGTCAAGAATACTTAAATAGCACCAAGACGCAATCACTAATTGGCGACCTTTAAATCGAGTTGTTGCATCATTTTCGTTGTCTCGCAGTAATCGATCTACCGCAAATTTCACCTTTCGCCGAAGCCCCGCATCTGAAATCACGTTAATACCATGAATAAGTGAGTCAATGATGCTTACAAGTTCTGCTTTTGTTTGAGGTAAATAGGGCATTAAAAAACTTGCTGCTTCGCTTGCTGCGCTCCGCGCCCAAAAGGTATGCGCTTCATCATTTATCGTGGCCTCATAATTACGCTCATGTCTATCCACATTAGATGCAAAAAAAGCATGCGCACTTAATCTACCTTTCTTTAATTGTCTATAAATACTGTGCCAAGAGGCACTTTCGTTCGAGTGAAGTCGCTCATCCGTAATATGCAGATGAGGAACCCTTAAAGCAACGGCATCCAACTGAGTAGATTCACCTGTGGCCCCAACCATTGGGTTGCCTGTAGATTCTATTTCCAGTTGCTCCCTCATACTTACCCCATTCGTGGTGGGCGCTTCGCCAGTAAAAAGTTGCCTAAAAAAACATTTCATTCTAGCAAATATATTTTTGACCCTTCTTACAAAAGGGCGTCTCCTTTGATCATGACTGGTATTTGGCATCTTGCTACTGCTATCAATTTAGAAAGATAATTAAGTATCACTCCATTACAATCAAAGCAAGTGCTACTCCCATTACTGCTTTGTAAATGATCTTTTGCTATTAATATCTCGGGTATGCGAGACTATCTTTAATCAATTAAAAGGATAGATGCCGTGATGGTTGAAATGAGCATGGACATTGAAAATTATGGGTTAGCATTTAGTGATGATGACCCGGTTGGTGATGATCCGCGTTATTTGGATGAGTTTGATGTCGCTCATTCTGAAATAGGCAAAATGGCCGGAAATGATTTTTCCCTTATTGAGCAGCAATGCCGCTATATTCTGTTAGAAAAAAGCAAGGATCTACGAATTGCAGGCTACCTTTTACTTGCCTTAACTTATTTGCGTGGCGTTGATGGCTTAATTGAAGGCTTAGGCATTTACAATGAGTTGCTTGCCTCCTTCGGCGCAGCGCTTCATCCAGCCAGACCTGCTGCAAAATCCTCTGCGATTAAATGGTTAAACCATACCAAATTAGAGTCTTTCATTAAAAAAGAATTCATTCGTGATGAAATCGTCTTTAACACCGTAAAACAAAGGATCTCACGCTTAAATGAATTGCTAGAATCAACCTTTCCAGAAATTCCAAGCCGTTTTTTTATTCTCAACACTTGGCTAGCTAACCAAATCATAGAACCAGCGAAAGCGCCCAGCATGACAGCGAGTTTAATTGGTAAACTCATCCCCTCAAAAACCGCTACAGAAGAAAACACCTCATTACAAATTGAAAACGAACAAGACTATACAAAGCGCTGTCGTGATGTGTTTAATTACTGCAAAGTAAATGCAATGCGAGCTGAGGCCATTAGTCTTTCTCGCGCGGTACATTGGCCGACGCACTTTAGCCTACCCAAACATAATCAGAATAAAACCCTGGTTATGAATATTCGCAAAGAAGGGTTAGATGAAATAAATAGACTGCGTGAAATAAACGACCCCACACTACTTTTTAATTGTTGTGAGTCTGCCTTATGGGACATTGGCGGCCCCTACCTTTTAGATCTCAACTATTATTCTTATTGCGCTCTAGAACAATTAGCTGATATCCCAGCCATTGAGCAATTAACCTTTCAAGTATGTCAACTCATTAAACGCTTGCCTGAATTGCCCACCCTTATATTTAAAAATGACTCCCCCTTTGCTAACCAAGAAACCCGGCAATGGATTAACCAATTAATCACGCCAGTAACCATAATATCTCAAGCAACACTGAAGAAAACCAGTGATGGAAAAAACCACCAATACTTTATTGAGCAAGCAAAAAAACAAGCGACAACGTGTAACACTTCTGCTTATTTACACGTGCTTAGACAACTTCCTACCCTTTCTGCTGAGGAAGGCATTGAAAAATCGTTTGCCATTGCCAAGCTGCTATCAGGCACAAATAATGAACTGGCCATGCATCATTACCAAGCCCTTTTACAAAAAATAGAAGTACAACACGTCGATAAGTGGCTACCTGAGCTTGCTATAAATATTCTTAGTGCTTATCAAACCCTGTTAAAAACAACCAATAACAACAGAGAAGAACTGTCACGCATTACGTACTGGCTGTGTCAGCTGGATCCTTGTGTTTGCCTTTAATTAGGCGCTGCTGACAATGACCTCTCTTAATATAAGTGCAGGAAGAAGGAAAAGAAGCATTGGATCTTTTTTATGACAGAATGTGAATTTTTACAACGGCCAAACCAAGCCTTTTTCGTCATTTAACGACTGGCATGGTACCTTTCACTATTCAACATCAACACCTTTTCAAAGCCAAGCCGAAGCGCTTATAACCGCAGCTGACATCCGAGTAAAACCCCTAATATCTTTAGGGCGTGTTGACAATTCATTTTGAAGCACTTAAGCCAACTGGGCTTTGTCCTATCTGTTTAAAAATTCATTTAAAATACTCAAAAAAGGGCGCAGCCATTATTGCGCTTTTATCCCGCTACATACAATTATTAACATCAAGAAAAAGTATTTTAGACAAGCAAGAAGGTTTCTTGACCGGATGCATAGCTTTCGTAATGTATTTGAATTTTCAACAGATACTGTTGAAGAAGAAGCGCTGACATCACACTCATCGTTAAACATGTAGTAAGCAGAAAAAATGATTGTGTATTTCAGAGTTAAATTAAATAAGAAAGTTAACGACTTATGGGTAATCATCGTCTAAAAAGGAAGTGCGTTATTTTTATGCGTTACAAATATACCCAATGGATATGACATAGAAAATGCTCACCTTACACCATTTTACTTGGCTCGTGATAGATGCCTGATGTTGCTTCAGGCCCATCCGCAAAAGCTGTAAGTGCTGAGTTTGTTTTGACTCACAAACCTGAGTCACTTGACTGATACTGCTGCCGAGCGATAAACATAGCTATAGCCAAACTCATTGGAAAGGCAGGTTTTGAGCTTCGATAAATCGCCAAGCTCAAACCTAACCTTATGAAGGATTATGGGTATTTACCAGCCAAACCACCAATGGTAAAGCTAATATTTTATGCAGAGTAAAACGTCATAATCAATAAAACTTTAATTGAAAAAACTACTCTTCATCACCATCAACAAAACTTCTTAATTTTTCAGATCGAGAAGGGTGACGAAGCTTTCTAAGGGCCTTGGCTTCAATTTGTCGAATTCGCTCACGCGTCACGTCAAATTGTTTGCCAACTTCTTCAAGCGTGTGATCCGTATTCATATCAATACCAAATCGCATTCTAAGCACTTTCGCTTCTCTTGGTGTCAGTGATTGTAAAATCTCAAGCGTTGCTTCTTTAAGGCCTTGAGCCGTTGCTTTATCAACTGGTGAGTCGATGTTAACGTCTTCAATAAAGTCGCCTAAGTGAGAATCTTCATCATCGCCTACTGGCGTTTCCATTGAGATAGGTTCTTTTGAAATTTTAAGTACTTTCCGAATCTTATCTTCAGATAATTCCATCTTCACTGCCAGTTCTTCAGGCGTGGCTTCAAGGCCTGTTTCTTGAAGAATTTGACGTGAAATACGATTCAGCTTGTTAATGGTCTCAATCATATGCACAGGAATACGAATGGTTCGCGCCTGATCCGCAATAGAACGAGTAATGGCTTGACGAATCCACCACGTTGCGTAAGTAGAAAATTTATAACCACGACGATATTCAAACTTATCAACAGCCTTCATAAGGCCGATATTACCTTCTTGAATTAAGTCTAAAAATTGTAGCCCGCGATTGGTGTATTTTTTAGCAATGGAGATAACTAACCTTAAGTTTGCTTCAACCATTTCTTTTTTAGCGCGACGTGCTTTGGCTTCACCAATAGACATGCTTCGGTTAACCGTTTTAATGTCGGCAATGCTTAAATTGTATTCTTCTTCAACTTGAAGAAGTTTTCTTTGATAACGCATGATCTCAGGTAAATACTCTGCGAACTCTTCGCTTTTCCACGCATGCGTGCCTTGAGGTAAATGCTGACGTGCCCATTCAAGGTTTGTTTCATTATTTGGGAAAGATTTAATGAATACTTTACGCGGCATTTTAATTTTTTGAATACAAATGGTCATTAAGTTACGTTCTTGCTCACGCACTCTGTCTAATAAAGTACGCGTGTGTCGCGTTAATTTATTCACTTGCTTTGGGGAAAGCTTTAATTTTAAAAACGCTAGCGCCATTTTCTTAATGGCCGTTTTCGTTTTCTTACTCGTTCGACCATGTTCTTCTAGTGCAGCAACGGATAGCTCATAATGCTTACGAATTTCATCAAAACATTCTTTGGCTTGCTCTGGATCTGGCCCTGTATTTTCTTCTGCATCGCCGCTATCAGAATCGTCATTGTCACCGTCTTCTTTCGTTTTAGCGCTTGTGTCTGTTTCATCAAGCATGGAACCAATAGCACTCGTTGGCGCTTCAGCGTCATCGACAGCAAAACCAGCAATAATTTCCGTTAAGCGCATTTCGCCTTTTTCAACTTGCTCATATTGACTCAAGACAAGTTCGATTGTTTCAGGGTATTGTGCCAATGAATCCAATACCTGATGAATGCCCTCTTCAATACGCTTGGCAATTTTAATTTCGCCTTCGCGGGTTAAGAGTTCAACCGTACCCATTTCTCTCATATACATGCGAACAGGATCAGTCGTTCGGCCTGTTTCTTTATCAACAGACGCTAAAACAGAGGCCGCTTCTTCAACATCATCCGGCGTATCTTCGGTATTACCCAAAAGTGCCTGCTCATCTTCACTGGGTTGCTTTTCAAACACTGTAATATTCATGTTTTCTAACATGCCAATGATCACATCAAAATGCGCTGTATCAACAATGTTTGGCAATAAGTCATTAATTTGAGAATACGTTAAGTAATTTTGATCTTTACCTAAGCTGATGACCTTTGTAATTTGGGACCGCTGTTGCTCTTGATCTGCTACGCTCATACTTACTCAACTCTATTAGTTAATGCTCAACAATTCTCTAGAAATTGCTTTCTATGGTTAAATGGCATGCGAAAATTTTTTAATTATAAACCTAGCTAATAAAAGTTTAAAGAGAATACAAACATTCTCTTTATTACGGTATTGAATACTATCGATTAGTATTTATTTAATACTAAATTAAACCGGTTTTTAACATGCGCCAGTTTTTTGTTGCTTAATCATGCGTTGTAACAGCCTTTTTTCATCGAGAGATAAACTTTCTGCATTCGCCTTATAAAGTAGACCATCTATCTTATTTTGCAAGGTGTTCTTCTCAATTTTTTTCAAAGAACCAATCAATTCAGCCAATTGCCCATCCTCTGGGATACTTAATGGCAAAATTGCAAGCTTACTTATAATTGGGTATTGCTCACTGTCACGCCAGTGCTCTATCAACTGAGCCGTGGTTTCAGTGCCTTTTGAAATAACTCGTAATAATTCAATTAAAATGGCGTTATCACATTGATTTAGTAAGACAAGATTAAGTGGGATATCAATTTTCGCATACAATGAGGGCGCTTGTATGAGTAACGCAACCGCAATACGCATTGCCGATGGCATGCCATGTCTCTTAGGCTGCGCGGGCATAGCAGTTTGCATCTGCTCTGCTTCGTTACCCTCTAAAAGAGTGACTAAACGCCCTCTATCAATACGAGTTATCTGCGCAAGCTGATTTAATAACAGCTCTTTAAATGCGCCTTTATGCATGCTCGCTATCAGCGGCTTAGCCAAATGAATGAACTTACTTCTTCCCGCCGTATCATGAGGCGAAGCCTCTTGCCTTAGCTCACTAATAAAAAAAGCATCGAGGCTAAGCGCCTCAGCCATACCATTATGGAATTGATCTTTACCTAGTTTTTGAACCAAGCTATCTGGATCTTCCCCTTCTGGTAAAAACATAAACTTAATGGTTTCATCATCATGAATAAGCGATAAACAAATATTAAGTGCACGACTGGCAGCTTTTCGACCCGCTTTATCGCCATCAAAACAAAAAATAAGCGTTTTAGCTGTTTTAAATAACGTTTGAATATGGCTTTGAGTTGTGGCTGTACCTAACGTTGCTACGGCATTATCAATGCCTTGCTGATAAAGTGCGATAACGTCCATATAACCTTCAACGATTAAAATCGTATCCGGCGACGTTTTTTGCAAATGATGCAAACCATAAAGCTCGTTACTTTTATGAAAATAAGGCGTTTCTGGGGAGTTTAAATATTTAGGTTGATGCTCGGGATCCATCACCCGTCCACCAAAGCCTACAACACGACCACGTTTATCATGAATAGGAAACATAATTCGACCGCGGTAACGATCGTAAATATTGCCTTTATCATTTTTAACCAACATGCCCGTATCAAGCAGTGCTTTTTGTTGCTTTGGAAAGGCACTCGATAAATGTTGCCACTCATCCGGTGCAAACCCTAACTGAAAGTGATCAATGGTCGGTTGTGTGAGACTGCGTTGCTGTAAATAACGTTGCGCTGCACTGTCTTTCAACAAGTTTTTATAATAAAACTGACTGACTTCATCCAAAAAACCATAAATCTTTTGATAACTGACATTATTACTAGGCGAGGCACCCGCCTCAACCGGCACGATTAAACCAATACGACTGGCCAAATCCTCAATAGAGGCAACAAAATCTTTACGCAAGTAATTCATGGCAAAGCTAATGGCATTACCACTGGCACCACAACCAAAGCAATAATAAAACTGTTTGTTTGGAATGACGTTAAAAGAAGGTGTTTTTTCGTGATGAAATGGGCAACAAGCCAAATAATTGGCGCCGCGCTTTACGAGCGATACGTGAGAATCAATGAATTCAACCAGGGAAGTCCGCGACAGCACTTCATCAATAAAGGCTTTAGGGATTTTCCCGGTCATAATGCTTAACCTGCTACAAGCTTGGCTTTAATCTCTTTGCTTACCAGGCTCATGTCGGCACGGCCTTGAAACACAGGCTTAATTATTGCCATGATTTTACCCATGTCTTTAATTGAGCTGGCGCCCGTGCTGGCAATGGCTTGCTCTATATGCTGAGCAATTTCATCGTTAGATAACTGCTTAGGCAAGAAAGTTAAAAGAACATTATATTCACTTTCTTCCTGAGCCTTTAAGTCATCCCGGCCAGCTTCAGCGTACATTTTAATGGCTTCTTTGCGTTGTTTTGCTAGTTTATCTAAAATAACCAGCATGTCATCGTCTGATACAACAACGCGCTCATCCACTTCTTTTTGTTTAGCAGCCGCCAAAATTAAGCGAATGGTATTAAGGCGTGTTTTATCTTTCGATCTCATCGCCTCTTTCATCTCAGCCGTAATGTGTTTTCTAATCTCAGACATTAAATAGCTTTACGTCGACGTTTTACTTGACGTTTCACTGCTGTTTCGCGTTGTAATTTTTTAAGGTGACGTTTTACCGCAGCAGCTTGCTTACGTTTACGCTCAGCCGTTGGCTTTTCATAAAATTCACGACGACGAACTTCTGTTAAAATGCCTGCTTTTTCGCAAGATCTTTTGAATCGTCTCAATGCATATTCAGGATTTTCACCCTCTTTTAACCGAACACTCGGCATAATTTTCCCCTAACGTAATTAAATGCGTCCACATGAGCGGACGGATGCTGAATTTAGGAACAGGATTATAAAGACTTCTATGCTGAAAGGCAAGCAAGAAATCGTAATCAGGTTTATTATGCATAATTTAGACTGATTTCAAATCAATCCAGCAAAATTTAACCCTATAAATTCTATTTTAAAAAGTAATTATTAAAAACAACCCATACTCAAATTTTTTCAAAATGCGTAGTTTTAGGTGCTTATGTTTTTTTTGTCTAAATTTAACGCTATTGGGGCGTCGTTTGCTCGATGATGAATGAGTAATGGATTGATCACAAGAAAACATCCATACATAAAACTAGCACTTTGGTGAAAATTGATTATATTCAAAAACTTAAGGGAACTCTAAAAATAAAAGATGTATCGTTGTCGACGCAAAAAGCGCCTGAGGTAAAGCATCCCTAAAGATAACCTCTAACATTCCTCTTTCAGGCATGTTTTGTACTTTACCTAAAAAAGCTTTCTCGCATTTTTCTTTCACGTTAGAATCAAACATAGGCAGCTTAAATACTTGATGAAATTCTGGTTCACCAATCATGCTGATTTTATAAGACCCTGTTACCTTAGGCCTTTGATAAGAACCCGGCACCTTCGGATTAACGTTAATCCCTGTTGCACTCTGCCATGCAGCGATTCGTTCACATACCTGCTCATAGACCATCGCACTCGCTGAAAAAGAGTACAAAGGTATTACCATTAAGATAATAACCTTAATAAAAAAAAATTTATCCTTCATTGTGACAGGCCTAAATTAATGATTGATGCTAAATTATATACCAAGAATCCATGCAGTGCTTCTTTGTTAGCAGAAAAAACTGGCAAGCCATATACCGGTACTTATTTATGACCGCGCGCAGTATAACCTTAACCCTGTATTATTAAGCCTACTGCACACTTATCAATCCTATGTTAAACTTCCGGCACTTATTATTTTGAACCAAACGGAACAGTCATGGGCACTTTCAGCACCAACGAATTTAAAAATGGCATGAAACTTATGATAGATAATGCGCCTTGCACTATTCTTGAATGTGAATTTGTCAAACCAGGTAAGGGCCAAGCCTTCGCGCGAGTAAAAACGAGAAATTTAAAAACAAACCGCGTTGTCGAACGCACCTATAAATCAGGTGAGTCTTTAGAGTCAGCAGATGTGATAGACATGGAAATGCAATATCTCTACCATGACGGTGATTTTTTTCATTTTATGGACCCAGAGTCTTTCGAACAATATTCAGCCAATGATGACGTGGTTGGTGACAGTAAACTTTATTTGAAAGATCAAGATTTATGCACCGTCACCCTTTGGAATGGCGAACCATTACAAGTAACGCCGCCTAATTTTGTCATTTTACAAGTTGCCGAAACCGATCCAGGCCTAAAAGGCGATACATCTGGTGGTGGTAGCAAACCCGCCACCCTAGAAACTGGCGCCATCGTAAAAGTGCCCCTGTTTGTACAAATTGGCGAACTGCTTAAAATTGATACTCGGTCAAACGAATACGTTTCTCGCGCTAAATAAATCAGCTCCTGCAACAACGCCATAATGGCATTTAAACTGCCATCGTTGCTAGGAGAAGAATTAAGCAGATTGGCAGCTAGGGCAAAGACCATAAATATTCAAGCTATGATCCGTAATTTGAAACCCATGATTGTTTGCGATATCAATTTGCCGCTGTTCAATAACCTCATCGACAAACTCTTTAATTATGTCACATTTAGTGCAAACCAAGTGATCATGATGGAGTCCGTCACTCAGTTCAAATACAGCGTAGCCTCCTTCAAAATTATGACGCGTTACCAGGCCTGCGTCTTCAAATTGCGTTAAGACTCGATAAACCGTAGCAAGGCCAACATCATCCTCTTGCTTAAGCAATAATTTGTACACTTTCTCAGCACTTAAATGCTCAGATGAATGTGCCTCAAGAATGTTCAAGACCTTCATTCTTGGCAACGTTATTTTTAAGCCAACTTCTTTTAGTTGTTGATTACCCACGAGCGATCCTTTTTAATGACGTTTGAGGCAACTTTATAACTTTATTATGTATATATTGAGCTATCTCATTTTATCCAAACGGAAAGTTCGCTATTATGGCGGATTTATTTTTTACAGGCAAAATTAATGAACATAAATATTATCAAACCATTTTTTTGTATGAGCATCATAGTCGCTCTAAGCAGCTGCGCTAATTTGGATTTTTCAAACCATACCGTACGCCAAGGAAACTTAACCGTTAATTCAAGCGCTAAAAAATTAAAAGTAGGTATGAGCAAAAACCAGGTTGCGCGCATTATGGGTACAAGCTTGATCAGCCCAATATTTCGCACTGATCGATGGGATTATGCATTAACCACTCAAAAGCCGCGACAAGAAGTTAGCGTTCAATCTGTTTCTTTATGGTTTAAAAGTGGAAACTTAGTAAAGATTAAATAATAATACCTATCCCCAACCACCTTGGAAATAATAGTATGGACCTCGCCCCAACGAAGTAAGCATCGATGTGCCAGAATGAAAAAAGTATTAAGAAAATCATTCAACGAATCAGGAGAGGGTCCATACTATTATTTCCAAGGAGCTTGGGTATGGTTGATGTCTGATACCTGTCACATGTCACTTCCAGAGACACTAGCTCGGCCTAGCGCTACTACTTAGCTCATCCCCCTCTATTAACTCCGAATATTTTATAAATAAAGAAATATATTTGGATGAATCAATGTTATTAGCTTTGGCACTATCGATTAACCATACTTTTATTTCCTCCTGCAACTTCTCACCAAATTCTTGAAGCAGTTGCTGCTGATACTCTTGTATATTATTCGGAGTAGAAAAAAAACGTGGATCAATTAAGTTTTTTGTGAAAACATGATTTTTATCGCTAGGGCGTGTTGACAATTCGTTTTGGAGTGAAGGAGATGATTGGCTTGAGTTAT
>CAWVYD010000029.1:0-13565 GCA_963934185.1 uncultured Legionellaceae bacterium
AACTACGTTCATTCATAAAAATATGATTTTTTGTTGACAAAGTAGGTCAAAAAATAGAACATGTACATTATTTAAAGCTCAAAGGAATTTACCTTATGTATCAAACCACGTTCGTTGCATCCAGCTTACTCATTGCAGGCTTAGCACATCATGCTCACGCACAAGAGCCCGTAAATTTATACACTCACAAACAAGCACTGATTGCTTATCAAGAGAAAGGTGAGTACAACACTGACTTATCTTCAAAAGTGAGCGCAGCAAGACAATACTTAGCCTTACGCATTACTGAAAATAATCAAAAAGAGAAAAAACAACAACTGGCTGTTGTCTTAGACATTGATGAAACAACGTTAAGCAACTACCTCTTTATGAAAGAACATTCATTTGGTGGTACATTAAAAGAATTCGATACTAATTTAAACAAACACTTCCTACCTGTCATTAAACCCATGCAAGCGCTTTATCATTTTGCTAAGCAAAATAAAGTGGCTGTGTTTTTTGTTACTGGCAGACGCGCTAACGTAAAAGAAGCCACCATAAAAAATCTTAAAAAGTCCGGCTACAATCATTGGCAAGCGCTTTATTTTAAACCAAAAAATTACGCTCAATCATCTGTGATCCCTTATAAAGCAGGCATTCGCAAACAAATTGAAGAAAAAGGTTATACCATTGTTGAGTCTATTGGCGATCAAGAAAGTGATCTCCTTGGTGGATACACAGAAAAAACCTATAAATTACCCAATCCTTTTTATTACATTCCTTAATAAAAAGATGATGAGCAATACCACAATACCAATGAATTAAGGGAGTCATGAGCGAAAGCGATTGCATTTCACACCCACACTATGGCGCAGCCATAAGGCGTTAAGCGGCGGCCGATACTCACACTAATGCCTTAATTCAATGGTATTGAAGCGATACCGATGCGCAGGAATAACCCGAGCTATGTTCTACGCTAAAACAATCCCTTTTTTCGCCATATACTTACTTAAGTAAGCAGCTAAAAACCACATGCCAATACCAATAAATACCGCCACAATTCCCATATCAAAATAGTAGTTTTGATAGGTGGATAGGCCCGTTTCATAGGCAATGCCTTTTTCAGGTAGTGCGACAATCTGAGCTAATTGGCCTGTAATAATGTGTGATAAAGAGTTCGCCAAATACCAAACTCCCATAGCGAACGCGATCATTTTATGAGAGCAATATAAGCCGATCATACTTAAACCTACCGCACTCACCCACAGTTCAGCCAAGGTCATTATGGCATAAGTTAATACTAAGTAATTTCCATTAACGTGATTTAAACCACTCATGTAACAGCCTGCATACATTATTAATAAAGCAATACCCGCTAACACCGTACCTGCAGCAAACTGGTAAGGTATGGTAAATCGTTGATAAAATTCATAAAACTTAGGAAGCAACATGCTTAAGCCAATGATCATTAATGGGTTTAACATTTGATAGTGAGCCGGTGATACATGAAAACCAAACATGGATAAATCAGAATAATCTTTAGCGAACATTATCATGGTTGTATTCATTTGGTTGTATAAAACAAAGAATAGAACCGCTTCACACATTAAAAAGCCGGCCATTAATTGCTTGATACGTTCCATGCCATCAAGTGTCATTGTTTTTACAAAAAAACCGAGCATTCCTAGCAATGCGCCCAATCCAATCAAGTAACTGGCATTATCTGGGTGAAAATATACGTACAAAGTCAGCGCATAAATGGACGTTAAATAAGCAAGTAAATGCCCTAATTTTTTTAAGGTAAACGGCGCCTTATCTAAGGCGGTCATAAGATCGTCATAAATACGGTAGCGATATAAAAAATTAAGTGAACCTACTGATTTGCCAATAAAGACAACGGCAAAAATAGACAATGGGCCATAGCGAGACTCGAGCAATTGTGGCGCAACAATGGTTGCAAGTAATGCGCCAACATTAATTGACATGTAAAATAACGTCATACCAGACTTTGCTTTGACTTGATCAGAAGCATACACTTTCGATACAACAGCAGACGCAGTGCCCATTAATAATGAATTCATTGCCGGTACTAATGCATAAGCTGCAATAAAGACTTTATCGCCGAGTGAAGGCACCAACATACCGCTTATCATGACTAATAAGTAAGTAAGTGCAAGTAAAGCACTGCCAATTAAAATTGACCGGGTTAAACCGAGTACTTTATCTGCCATTTGCCCACCCACCAACGGCATGATGTAGCCCATAGCTTGCGACACACCAATAAACAAATAGGCCTTGCCGGTTGAATAGCCTAAACCATTTAAAATAACACTACGGGTTAAATAAAGTACCAAAACCGTATTGAGCACATAAGTAGAAAACTGGCTCCAAAACGTTATCATCGCAATCGTATTTACTTGCTGTTTTTTATGAGACTTCGGTAACGTTTGGTTAGAACACACTACTTCTGTATGCATTAAAACTCCTTATTAAACACTCCATGTCAGACAATAAACACATTATTTTACTTCTTTTAAGCCTTTTATCGAACGAAGCCACGGCTGTTTTTTCTTTAATTGAGGTGATAAAGAAGCCTGTGCCTGTGAGGCTTGAACTCTGGATTCATAATCGCCTAAAACAAGCATGTACCAACGCTTTCCTTTCTTGGTTAATGTGTAATAGCGCGCTTGTGAAAACACATGGTTTTGACGCGCATAACGCTTTAAAGAAGCGACGTTTGAAGATGCGGCTAATTGAATACCATAGCCTTTGCCTTGATTACGATGACTTTCCTTAGGCAATTGTTGTCTTACGCCGATACGAGTGATCGTCTTTTCCTTAATGGCTTTTAAAACAGGCGGAGTTTTCAGGTGAGCGGTAACGAGAGCCGAGTTAGTACCTAAACGTAATTTTACTTTGGTATTGATGGGCGTCACTTTACTTTTAAGTGTCTTATTTACTAACTTTTCACCTTTACGCTTAATTGATAACATTGACGCCTTTCGTGAACTCGCCATTTGTGTACTGGTTTTTTTAGCGACTCGCTTTGATAATAATTTATAATTTGGGATCATGCTCATGGGCACATAGCCGCCCCGTTTTTTCTGAACTTTTTTTTCTGTTAATTGCATGGTTGATGATAAAAGCGGCCGCCCTTCAAATACGGTTTCCTTTGCTTTTTCGTTTACAGCTGTATTTAAGCGATCCATTACCGCAAGCGTATTTTGAGCAGGCAACACCAATTGCTGGGTATTTTGTAATGTCGATGTTGGTGAGCGAAGTACCGAAAAGATCATAAGGCAGATCACACCTGCCATGCTGACAGCGCCGATTTTTTTGTATTTATGTATGAATGAATTCGTTGATTCAGAAGAGATACTTTTCACAATACCCCGAAGCTTATCTTGAGCAAGTTCACTTAGTACGCATAAATTACCATCGGACTTTTTAAGTAAACTACGAAGGTAATCGTCTGTCATAGAGGACATTTGCTCAGTGCCAAGGGATGAAAATTTTCGATTTAAAAATCCTTTTACATCAGGTAAGTCAAGCTCAGGTAAATCGATGATATGCGTAAATGCGTCACCGCAGCTTTCAAGTGGGGCCTGAGAAAACTTAAGCGTGAGCATGGGATCACCTATCAACAAGCAATGAAAATACGAATCATTATTTTGACTGTTCAAATACGTTAATAACGTTGCAATAAGGTCATCATTAAGAAGATGTGCATCGTCAACAATAAGTAAGCAATGCTTTCTGGCTTGGCACACTTGCTCCACCAGTGACACATTGCTTTTGTCTTCTTGCGTATTAGGACTATTTAATGAAAATAATTGCCTTAAACAAAGATCCAATGCGTCTTTATTTTCAATTTGGCTTGCTTGTACTGTTTGACATGAAAACTCATGCGGTAGTTTATCCGCTAAGCCTTTGGCATAAGTGGTTTTACCACTGCTTTTTCTGCCTTGTACAATCATTAAAATATTGCTGTAGAGAATTAAATGATGAATAAACTGATATTGATCTTGCCACGCTTTAAAAGTCAACGTCTGAGTATTGAATTCATCGCTCTCTGAATCAATGGAACTTGTATCCGTTATCGTCATTATTATCTCCCACCGCTTGTTTTAAAACGGATTTGATTAATGGCAAATCACTCACAACTTCCAGATGAGCCGAACCAATATTGTTTAATACAACAAATCTTAATCTTGACTTTAACACTTTTTTATCCCGAAGCATTAATTCTATTAGTCTATCTAGATCAATATCAACGGGAATAAAGCAAGGCAATCCACTTTGCTTTAATAAAGTAATAATGCGCAGCACGTCTTCTTGTTTTAGTAAGCCCAACGAATAAGACAGTAAAGCCTGACAATGCAAACCAATAGCAACCGCCTCACCATGCAACCAACGTTTTTGATCCGTTATTGATTCTAACGCATGAGCAAAAGTATGCCCTAAATTTAATAGGGCTCTAAACCCCTGATCATTTTCATCTTTTGACACAATGTCCGCTTTAATAAGACAACAGCGTTTGATCACATAGATTAAGTCAGAGGTGTTTTTTTCAAGAATACGTGGCAGTGATTGGCTAAGCCACAAAAAAAAGTCTGAATCTTGAATTAATGCGTATTTAATGACTTCTGCCAAACCTGCAACAAAATCTCTTTTGGCTAATGTTTTAAGTAAGGATACATCAATAAATACAGCGTTTGGTGAGTGAAATGAACCTATGACGTTTTTCTCACCCATAAAATTAATGCCTGTTTTGCCTCCAACTGAAGCATCTACTTGCGATAATAATGTGGTGGGGATCTGAAGAAACGGTAAGCCTCTTTGATAGCAACTTGCAGCAAACCCTGCCAAATCACCGACAACACCACCGCCAAAAGCAATGAGCAATGAATCTCGATTTAACTCATGCTCAATCATCTGTTCTAACAGTGTTGTCCAAGAAGCAAAGGACTTATTCGACTCGCCAGCAGGCATAATATAAACAGCCACATTTTCTTCTACGAAGCACTGCTTTATGTGTCCAAGCCATAAAGGTGCCACGTTAGAATCAGTGACTAAAAATATTTTTTTAGTCTGAATGAAAGGCAAAAGCAACGTTCGAGAAAGAAACTTTTGCCCAATATGAATAGGATAAACATGTGATGCGCATTGAACTTGAAGCGTTTCAAACGAATCAAAATTCGCCATAAAGGTACTTGATAATATTATGGGCTACGGCTTTAACGGTTAATTTATCCGTTTCAAAACTAACGTCTGCTAGCTCTTCATAATAAGGCTGACGAGCTACGCGTAATTCTTCTAAACGCTCCGTTAGATTTTCCGTTTGCAATAATGGCCGACGTGTATCACGTTTGGTTCGTTCATATTGCTGTTCTAACGACGTTTTTAAATAAATGACCGTGCCTCGCGCTGCAAGTACGGTTCGGTTTTCAGGAGAAATGACAACACCGCCGCCCGTTGCCAAAACAATGTTTTGCTTTTGAGTTAATTCCTCAATGACTTTGATTTCTCTCTGACGAAAACCTTCTTCACCTTCAAGGTCAAAAATCCATGCAATGTCTGCACCTGCACGTTCTTCAATCACTTCATCAGAATCAAAAAACTCTAACTTTAGCTCTTTGGCTAAAGCTCGCCCGATGGTGCTTTTCCCTGCGCCCATAGGCCCAATAAGAAATATATTTCGTACTTTAACTATACCCATATCTCGATTATCTACCTTTAACTGGTCATGAACGAATGTTTGATTACTTTAGGAGTAATAAATATTAATAACTCTTCTTTTTTTATTGCTTGCTTCTTATTTCTAAACAAAGGGCCAATAAACGGCATTTCGCCAAGGAACGGAATACGATTTACAAATTCCGATTTGGTTTGTTTGTAAATCCCACCCAATACCACTGTTTGACCATTACTCACCAATACATTGGTTTGAATTTGTTTCGTCAAAATAGAAGGTACGCCATTAACTAACCCTGGTGCCCTTGTGTCCTGATTGACCTTTAAATCCAATATAATATTATCATCCGGCGTTATTTGTGGCGTCACCTGCAGTTTAAGCACCGCTTTTTTAAAAGCAGTGGTGGTTGCGCCACTTGACGATTGCTCTTGATAAGGAATTTCTTCCCCTGCTTCAATGGTCGCTTCTTGCTGATTGGCCGTAATTAAGCGTGGGCTTGATATTACTTCACCTTTGCCTTCAACCTCAAGGGCTGATAATTCCAAATCAAGCAATACGCCATTGCCTAATTTAGCAAGCGCCAAACCAATGCTTGCTGCCGTGCCTGTCGTCGGCGCTGCCGCTAAATCTAAATTTAGTCGGTTTGTTGGCACGCCTGAAGGCGAAGTAGTGGTACCTGATGGTGCTGTGCCAGAGTTTATCTCATTTGCGCCGGCAAGGGTACCACTCAAAGAATCCGCCTTGGTTACGCCAAAACGAATGCCTAAGTCTTGCTCAAAGTCGCGATTGATAATGACTATTCGCGCTTCAATCAATACCTGCCGTACCGGTACGTCCAATTTTTTAATTAATGCTTTAATTTCTGATAACTTAGCGCCGGTATCTTGAAGCCAAATTGAGTTGGTACGAGCATCAACGCTTAGCGATCCTCGGCCAGAAAGCATGTTCTTGACTATCAAAGACGATATTTCAGACGCTTTTGCGTAATTTATCTGCATTAGTTCCGAAAGTAAAGGCGCAAGTTCCTTTGATTGTTCAATCGCAGCGAGTTCAGACTTTTCGCTGGCTGTAATTTCACCAGATAGGGCAATCAGTATCACGTCGCCCAAATTTCGCTTACTTAGCCCTTGGGTTTTCAAAATAATGTTTAAGGCTTGATCCCAAGGCACTTTATTTAAATGCAAGGTGATTTTACCCTTAACGCCATCACTCACGACAATATTCTTATCGGTAAATTCGGCAATTAGTTGCAAGACACCTCGCACAGTAATGTTTTGAAAATTTAATGAAATGCGCTCGCCGGTATAGACTTCCTTGGCTAATTTAGCCCGTTTAATTTCAGCGCTTGTTAATGAAAATACTTCGACGTAAAACGTTTTATCAACTTGATAAGCAAAGTGGCCATAATCACCTTTGCTATTAATCACAAATAGAGCATTCTTTCCTTGCTGAAACGCTTCTATCATGCGCGCTGGCGTATTAAAATCAGCAACGTCTAGGCGCCTTAAAAATTTTGATGGAATGCGCGTATTTGCAAGCTTAAGCACGAGTTTTTGGCCTTCCTGACTCACATCAATGGTCGCATTGGCACTAGAAGAGCGAATAATCAGTTTTGCGGCTTTCTTATCAGCCCCTCTAAAATCAACATTTTCAATACGATACCGCGCATGCACTTTTTTGGCTGAATAAAAAGACTTGGAATTTTCAAAACGTTTATAGGCCGTATTGCCTGATAGCGTCACATTAAATTGATTACCCTGCATAGACGTCGAATAAGGAACCACTTTATCCAAGGACAACACAGCTCTTAATCGTTTAGGACTGGCCACCAAAGAGTAATTATTTAGCACACCAACCCGCACTTTTGCGCTTGTTTTATCGCTAGGCAATTTTTGCGCCGTATTAATAAAGTCAAACACCAGCATTGCCGGCTTTTTCATAACGAAGCCTGTTGGCTTATGCGTTAAAGGAGATTGAAATTGAAAAATTAAGCGAACTCTATTATCAGGCAACGGTAAAACTTTAACACCTATCAATTGGTTAACATCAATAGCAGTCTGCGCAAAAGTCGTAACGGCCAGAAAACAAGTCAACATCACGATACTGCATGCGGTAAATATCTTTCGCAAAATTAAGCTCCTAATGGACAAATTCTTCAACTTTAATGGTTTTATGGCTTACTGTTTGTTTCTCAATGGTATCCAAGTCCAGTGTGATTGAACGTTTTTTCCATTCATTGTTTTTCTTATATTTCTCAGTAATTCGTAATTTATTGTCTGAAATACTACGTACTTTCCCGTAATTTTCACCTAAATAATTACCAATAGTAATTTTAAGCACTTGCTCGTCTGGTGTTGAAATTAAGCCCCACACACTGCCATTCTTTTGTAAAAAGCCAACCATACGTAAATCTTTTAATTTAAATTGTTCCAGTGCTTGTTTTTGCCTTTTAACATTGGGTGCATTCACATCCAATTTTTTTTTGTTGCCAAGGCTACCGCTGGCTTTTCTGTATTTAAAAAATGGATCACGTCGCTTTAAATGTGATGGATAAACATATTTAGGCACAAATTTAAAATCTGGCATTTTTGCAATCGGACGACCTTTGCGTGATTTTACTTGTTGAAACGTATCCAATAAATCTTGGTTATCTGATGAGCAACTACTGAGTGAACTCGCAACCAACCCACACATCATGAAAAAGATGCACCGTCTAACATCCGTTTTTATTTTTATTACGTTAACACTAATCAAAGGTTTGATACCTATAAACTTTAGCCGTTAGCGTAAGAAACAAGGGAAGTTTTCCATTAATAAGCCGAATGGGCCTTTTCCCTTCTGCTTTTTTAGGGTTGGGGAAATTTAATTTAAAATCATGCAGAGTAACAATTCGCTTCATGCTGGCAACCTTACTTATAAAGTTTGCAATTTGCGCATAGCTACCATCAACAACAATTTGAATCGGCACTTCAACATAAAAATCATGAGCAACTTCGGGCTGTGGATCAAACAGCTGAAATTTCAATCCGGCACTTAATCCCGTTTGAGAAAGGTCTTCTAATAATTCAGGGAGCTCTGATTGACTTGGCAACTGATTTAACACTTTACCTAGCTGACGTTTCATTAGCACCAGTTGTTCTTGGTATAATACGAGACTTGCCGCTTGCTGTTGCTTACGTTCCATGGTTTGTATTAATTCAACTTCCCTACTTTGAAGCCCCTCTAACGTTTCTAATTGTTCTTGAAAACTTAGTAAATAACCTAACCCCATCATCAAAGTAAAAAGAACCGCCATTAGTACGCCTTTAACAGCAACCGGCCAAGAGCCGATGTTATCAATGGTTAATTCACTTAAGCTAATTTCACTCATTAAACGCTTCCTCTTTTAACTTATTTTGAGGTTGCAAAATCACTTTCAAACGAAACTGATTGTATAATTTACTGTATTTTATATTGGTGATTTCTTCTATTTCTTCAAGTACTGGCTTATTCATCCATAAACTTTTGCGAATATTATGCATTAAAAGAGACACCGAACTATTGGTATCTGTATGCCCTGTTAACATAATGTTTACGTCATACCGTTCAATGCTGAGTAAATAAATGGACCGAGGAACCACGTTAACTAACTCATCAAAAAAATGAACGATTTCAGGCCTACTTTCTTGTAATTTTTGAATCACCGACATACGAGCGATTAATGAATCTCGTAATATACGAAGTTGTTTTATTTTAACAATTTGCCGATCATAGCCTGAAATTTCAGTTTCAATTAAACGATTTCGATGCGTTTGTCCTTCTATCCAATGACCTAAAATAAAAAAGGCTACTCCCACTAAACATATTGAAAGCACAGCACTTGAACCAAGGCCAATGAAAAAATATTTTTTGTTACGCTCTCGTCGCTCTTCACGCCAAGGCAATAAATTAATATTAGTGGTTGTCATGGCTTATCACTCAAATTGTCGCATGGCCAAACCACAAGCAAGCATTAAGGCGGAAGAATCATTGCTTATGGCTTGTAAATCAATTCCTTTTGCTGCAGACATATTAGCCATAGGATCGACCAATTTGGTTGGAATGGATAATACTTCCATCACTTTATCTGCTAGCCCCGGCAAAAGCGAACTACCGCCAGCAAGTAGAATTTGATCAACTTTGGTTATGTCACTGGTTGAAAAGAAAAATTGTAAGGCGCGTCGGATCTGTAAACTCACCATATCTTTAAAAGGTTGGAAGACTTCTTCTTCATAATCATCCGGTAAATGACCGCTGCTTTTAGCTTTTTTCGCATCATCGACGGACAAATCATAACGTTTAACTAATTCATCCGTCAATTGCTTACCACCAAAGACTTCTTCTCGGGAAAAAACCGTTTTCATGTTGTGCAAAACTGTTAGCTTCGTGTAGATTTCACCCACATCAAACACTGCCAGAGTGATATTTTCACCCTCATTAATTAAATCTTTTTTAAATAATTGGCAAGTTCGCTCAATGGCATAGGAACCAACATCGACGACACTAACCTCAAGGCCACTGTTACGTAATAAGTCCGCTCGAGCATTTACATTTTCAGTGCGAGATGCCACGACTAACACGTCATGCAAAGGTCCGCCTCGCGCCGATAGGCCTTGATATTGAAAATCAATGTTTACTTCATCAATGGGGTAGGGAATGTATTTATCCGCTTCTAAAATCACCAACTCTTCAGCCTCATCATCACTTAGGTCATCTTCAAGCTGGATTATTTTTGTGATAACGGAAGAATCTGGCACTAAAATCGCTGCTTTTTTTGTTTTTATTTTATGTTTTTTTAACAGATCTTTTAAAACCGTAGAAATGACTTCGGGGGCTTTAATGTTTTTACCCTCAATCGCATTGTCAGGAATAATGCCTTTTGCGTAGGCTTGTACCGTATACGTATCGCCTTTTTTAGACAGCTCTAAGACTCGAACGGACGATGAGCCAATATCAACACCAAGGATTGATGATTGTTTCGTTCCCCACAAAGTTAACATCCCTATTCCTAATCATTAGAAACGTAGTCATGACACACCATCATTCACGTTTATACGTTTGCAACCGAACAAATAACAAAACGTAGTTTATCTCTATTTTTTATCAGCTGTCGACTCTTTGTTCGGCAAGTTTACACGTCTGTAGCCAAACAAAGAGCAGGCTTAAAATTATTTGCGCGAAATTACAAACTATTTTTTATTATGTCTAACTATCAGCACATCACAGTTTGCGCCATGCAAAATAGCATTCGCGGTTGAACCCAGTAATAACGCAACACCGTGCTTGCCATGGCTGCCAGTGACGATTAAATCAACGTCTAACGCTTTGGCTAAAAGTAATACCTCATGCTTGGTTGAACCCAATACCAAATGCGTATGCTCATCATCAATGCGTAAGGTTTTAGATAATTCAGCCAATGATTTGGTTGCTTGATTTTTGATGGACACTTCAATTTCAGCAAAGCCGGCAAAGCCTGGGTAGGCATAAGCTGGAATAGGCTCAATGACATGAATCAAGTGAAGCTCGGCATTATTTTCTTTAGCCAACGTCGCTGCTTTATGAGCGGCATGAATGCCAACTTCGTCAAAATCCGTTGCGTATAATATTTTACTGTACATAATCATTCTCCATTATTAATAATCTGCGTTGCCTGGTGTACGCGGAAAAGGAATAACATCTCTCACGTTCGAAAGCCCCGTTACGTAACTTATTAAGCGTTCAAAGCCCATACCAAAACCAGAATGCGGCACGGTGCCATAACGCCGTAGATCCAAATACCATGAATAATGTTCTTTATCGATGTTACATTCATCCATGCGCCCTTCCAGCACCGATAAGCGTTCTTCTCGCTGACTGCCACCGATTAATTCACCAATGCCAGGCACCAACACGTCCATGGCAGCAACGGTTTTATTATCGTCATTCATGCGCATGTAAAAGCCTTTAATGTCTTTAGGGTAATTTTTAATGATCACCGGTTTTTTAAAGACCGTTTCAGACAAATAACGTTCATGTTCCGATTGTAAATCAATGCCCCATTTCACTGGGTATTCAAACGATTGTTTTGATTTTAATAACATATCAACCGCATCGGTATAATCAAGTTGCTCAAACGAGGCCGTTGTTAATGTTTCTAATCGCTCGAAACAGCCTTTGTCAATGAATTGATTAAAGAATTTAAGGTCTTCTTGACAGTTATCAAGCACGTCTTTAATAACATGCTTTAATAAATTCTCACTTAAGGTACACATGTCATTTAAATCAGCAAACGCCACTTCCGGCTCAACCATCCAAAACTCTGCCAAGTGGCGAGACGTGTTTGAATTCTCAGCGCGAAACGTTGGCCCAAAGGTATAGACTTTAGACATTGCCATGCAATAACTTTCAACGTTCAATTGGCCAGATACGGTTAAAAACGTTTCTTTACCAAAAAAATCTTTTGAAAAATCGATCTTACCGTTATCGGTTAAAGGCAAGCGTTGCAAATCTAAATTACTCACACGAAACATTTCGCCTGCGCCTTCGCAATCACTCGAAGTGATTATTGGTGTGTGGATCCAATAAAAATCATCGTTAGAAAAAAACTGATGAATGGCTTGTGCCAAGCGATGCCGAATGCGGCAAACTGCGCTAATGGTATTGGTACGAACGCGCAAATGCGCCACATCGCGTAAATATTCAAGCGAATGCCGCTTGGCTGAAATCGGATAAGTCTCTGGGTTTTCAACCCAGCCAACCACGTTTAACGAGTCAACTTGAATTTCAAACGATTGCCCTTTGCCTTGCGATTGCACTAAGGTGCCCGAGGCTTCAATGGAGCAACCGGCGGTTAATTTTAAAATTTCATCGCTGTAATTTTCAAGCGTATTAGGCACAACCAGCT
This sequence comes from uncultured Legionellaceae bacterium, assembly GCA_963934185.1. GTDB lineage: Bacteria > Pseudomonadota > Gammaproteobacteria > Legionellales > Legionellaceae > CAWVYD01. The sequence goes on from CAWVYD010000029.1 coordinate 12,576, forward strand.
GAATCGCAGCAAACGAACTGCCGTCATGCAATTGCACAAAGGAGATCCCGGCTTTGGAATCACGCCGAGTTTTCACCCAACCTTGCACCATTACGTTTGAATCAATCTCAGCCTTACCTGCAAATAAATGCCCTACCGAATGTTTGACAGCCATGCGTCACCTTATTTTTATTTGTTCCAATAGAATTTGGAGGATATGATAGCAGAAATGTTTCAAAAAACACCAAGGAATTTTATGTTACAAAAACAAATGATGATGTTAATTTTTGGCTCGGTCGTTTTGAGTAACGCATGCCTTGCTAATTACACCAAACCCACGCTTTATCAACCCTTTAGCCACGCGCCGTTAAAAAAAGATCTCTACGTCTATGGCACCTTAAAAGGCAGTTGCCACTTACAATCAAACATCGATCAACGTAACGATGCCTGGCGATGCACCTCAATGGGTAAAATATACGACCCCTGTTTTAAACACCCTTATGGCGATCCACATGAACTCATTTGCCCAACCTCTCCTTGGAGCAAAAAATCCATTAAAATTATCACCAAAAACGTACTAGATAACAAAGAACACCTGCAATTAGACATGTCTCAAAATCCCCCCTGGGCCATGGAGTTAACCGATGGCACGCATTGCCTGTCTGAGCCTTCAGAAGGCAAAACGCCGCATAATTACAAATGCCAACACCATCAAACGCTAAGCGGCAAACTGTTTCGCTGTAAAGGCACTTGGAAAATAAGCCGTAAAGATCATGATTCCATTGACTTTGCCGAAGTAAAACGTGCTTGGTTCTAGTGCCTATTGGCAACTCATCCCCTAATGCTTGAAAGCATCTTTTTTGCCTTCTCTGTTTAAAATATACCCCTTATCATTACGCGCCGAGCTGCCAACAGCCCCTGGTGCAGGTTTTAGGTGCAAGGCAGGCATGATCAACATTTGGACTTTGGATAAGCCGGTATAAAAAACAAGCAAAAAATGCACGGTTTCCT
>CAWVYD010000030.1:0-13544 GCA_963934185.1 uncultured Legionellaceae bacterium
AAACACGTTTAAGCCTTAAGGTCAAAGGGATGTTTTCTTTTAATAAATATTTTAGTAACTTGATGCAGACAAATTCTCTGTCACCACAAAAGTCACTGATAGCGCCTTTTCCGAAACACATTATAAATCTTTTAATGATCTGAATTCTTTCTTGTGCTGTTGAGTTTCCGCACTTCCCGAGAGCGAGCCAAAGCAATGGGATCGCTACATTTTTATAACGAACAGACAGCACAAGATAGTTAATATGTTTTTTCCCATACCACCAATTTGTCCAATCTATTATTAGTCGACAGCGAGTTAAATTAAAGAAGGTAAATACAAATTTGGCAATGTCATTAAGTGGCATATCAAACTCGGTAAAAAACCTTTGCATCCTTTTATAAATAGAATCATATTTAATTTTTTTACAAGGGTTAGCATGATCTGAAATATTGGCTAAATTAACTGATTGCGCGCTTATCATGCCAATAATTATCATTGAAAAACATCACTTAACGCACTAAATAATAGATAGACTTCTGACATGATTCTTCTCGTTAATTTAAAACGATATAATTATATTATAAATCAGTACATTATGTAAAAATCGTGGTGTACTATGCTCGACCTTCCGTTATTTTTAATATTTTAACTTTATCATTATGACGATAAGTTATAATTGTTACGTATTTCTTACGCCCCTTACGCAAACTAATTTCATCAATCCCAATAACACCTAAAAAATCTATTTGCTTAAAACTGGGACCATTAAACACCCGTTAGGCAAGTTGCATATTCAAAGAATCCTTCATCTAAGTGTTCATGCTAACGAGCCCAGGATGAATTATAATTAATCACCACGCAGTGTTTCAATCGGATCCAGCCTTGCCGCACGTAAAGCTGGATAAAAGCCAAAGAAGACACCAGTGACCACTGATACGCCAAAACCGATTAAGGGTGGTTGTAAATACAAACTAAATTCCCATCCCGAAAAAAAACTAATTAGATAGGCAACTATGAGGCCCAAAACTACGCCTAGAGTTCCACCTAATAATGACAAGACGATTGATTCAATTAAAAAAAGTTTTTGTATGTCACGCCGCTTTGCGCCTATGGCTTTACGAATGCCTATTTCTTTTTTACGTTCAACGACAGAAACTAACATCACATTCATCACGCCGATGCCGCCAACCAACAGTGATATCCCACCAATTAAACCAAGTAATAACGTAAAAATTCGACCCTGAGATTCCATGCTTTTTATGATCTGTTTTGCGCTGCGTGGGAACACGCTTAAGCCTGGTGCATGCTTAACAATTCGATCGGTTATGTTTTGAATAATGACGTCAATATCACTGCCTTTATTCAAACGAAAAATAACGTTATTTATTTTTGCATCTCGAGTAATTAAATTCGCGCCTCGAATAGGAATAATGACTGATTTATTAATGTCTTCATTAAAAAAAGCATTTTCAGGCCATGCCTTAGAAACGCCTATGATTCGATAAATATTTTTACCCAGTCTTATTTTTTGGCCAATGGCACTACCGAAATGTATTTTCTCCATTTGTTGTCTTATATCATCCCCTATCACGCAAAACTGTTCGTAATGATTGACAAACGAAACAAATTCACCCTCGACAAGTTTAATTTTAATTACTTTTGCCAGGCTTTCATCAGCCGCGATAATCGCTCCCGTTAATTTGTTCCCTTGATACGACAAACCTTCGTACATCGTAATATAAGGTGCGCCATCTTTAATACCTGGAATGGAGGATTGAAGCGCAAGCCACTCTTTCATAGTGACAGTATTGGCTGGCGATGATTCTTGTGATGCGTTTTTTTCATAGAGCGATACCGATAAGAGATCCGTCCCTAGCGCTTTAAATTGCGACAGAGCTTTCTTTGTGGCTAACTCACCAGAAATAACCAAAGCAACGACGGAAGCTGTGCCGACCATAATGCCCAATACCGCCAAAAAGGATCGTAATTTTGAAGAAAAAATATTCGAAATGGCTTGCGAAACATGCTGTTTTAATTGCATCGGCGATTATCTCCAATGATCACGCCATCTTTAATATTGACTTGCCGCTTACACCCCGCGCCAATGTCTTTGTCATGTGTCACAATCAATAACGTTCGTTTGTCCCTTTCATTTAATTCCTTAAAAATAGCCATGACTTCATCACTGGTATTAGAATCTAAAGCGCCTGTCGGCTCATCTGCTAATAAAATGTCTGGCTCACCCACCAAGGCTCTTGCTAACGCAACACGTTGCTGCTGACCGCCAGATAACTCACTAGGACGATGGTGCGCTCTATCTGCCATGCCTACACGCTCAAGAATCCCCATTACTTTTTCTTTTATTTCAGCGTTCAGTGTGCCTCGATATTGAAGCGGCATGGCAACGTTATCAAAAGCACTTAATTTTGACAGTAAAAAAAATTGTTGAAACACAAAGCCAATGGTTAAATTTCGAATGTCTGCCATTTTATCATCAGAGAGCGTTGAAACATCTGCGTCATTTAAAAAATACTTACCTTGGCTTGGCCTATCCAGCAGACCTATTGTATTCATAATGGTTGATTTACCAGAGCCAGACGCCCCCATTAAAGCCACCATTTCACCTTGCTCAATACGCAAAGTGATCCCGTGCAAAACGGTTTGCACCTGCTTGCCCATTTGATAGGTTTTATAAATATTATCTAAAAAAATCAAACTCATCATTGCGTCCAAGTAATACGATCGCCACTTTTTAAACCCGAAACAATTTGCACCGAATCACTTGTTGAAATACCTGTTCGCACTGCGACCTCATTACTTTTTCCATCCGCTGTTTTTATCATAACCCAGGTTTTCACGCCGGTTAAGTGCACGGCTTTTATTGGCACCATAATTCTCATTTTTTCCTGCAAAATAACATGAACCGATGCGCTCATCCCTATTTTCAAAATGGCCTTTTGTTCTTTTGTTAAGGCTGGCACCACCACTTTCGCAGTAAAAATAGGTAAGCCGCCTGAATCACCTGCGCTCGAATTAGCTTGTGCATTGATGCTTTTTACCATGGCTTTTAATGTATGATTTGGAAACGCAATACCACTGACTTCAGCAAGCATGCCTTTTTTAATTTTATCAATGTTAATTTCTGGAATTTTAATGATGATGCTAAGGCCTGTAAGATCCCCTACTAACGCTACGACTTCAGCCGCCTTAATGGAAGATCCGATACGTAATTCATGTGTATCGTCACTTTTAGGTGGCAACAATGCAATGCCGTCATGTGGCGCTTTAAGAACAATTTTATTTTTATTTTTACTCAATACTTTTTGCACTTGCTCAAAATCACTCAAAGAAAGATTAAGCATTTCTTTGGTTGAAATGTTTTTTAATTTTTTTGCTAAAGTTAATAGTTTTGTTTTGGCTTGGTAAAAAGAAATTTTATTGGTAAATAAAGTGCTCTTATCACTTTTAAACATATTTTCTGATACCAGCTTTTCATCCCATAATGATTGTGTGCCAGCAAATTTAGCCACCGCCACATCCATATCATCTTTTGCTTTTAAGTACGTTGTTAACGCATCGTCGTATTCTTTTTGCTGCTCTGGTGAATCCAGTTCAATTAATACGTCACCTTTTTTTACATCACTGCCAAAGTTAAACATTATTTTTTTTACTTTTGCATCGCTTGGTACGGAAATGGCTGTTTCATTTAACGGTTTTATCTCACCGCTAAAATATAGTTTCTCCGTGTTTTTTACTGCATGCACCACCAAACTCATGTCCTTTAGGACTGGTTTAGGTTTCTCTTTACAAGACGATAACGTTAACAGAAAAAAACACATTACCAAGCCATAGGCCAATATTCGTTGAACACGCTGCATTAGATGAACCCCATTTTAATGTTCCACATATCCAAAGTGGTGGCGAGTAACTGCTCTAAACTCGACACACCTTCTAAGTAGGAAATTTTAGATGCTATTAAACTGTTACGTGCATCAATCAACTGATTTTGAGTATTTGTCACATCAAGAGAAGATGAGATCCCCACTTTTCTTTTTTTCACTTCAATCTCGTAAGAACGCTTAGCCAAACTCTGTTGCTTTATGTGCATCCGGTATAAATTAATTTGCGTCTTTATATTAACCACTTTATTAATTACGTCCGTCTCTAACTGCCTCTTTTGCGCAAGCAAACTAAGCCTTGCTTTTTCAAGTGACACCTTAGCTGAAATTAAACTACTCTTACGTGACAAATCATTAATCGGTACATTTAAACGAAGCCCCACTTGAGATGCCTGATTCCGACCATTGGTTATATTAGTAAAGCCTTTACCTTGACCAAAAGCCGCAGCAGAACCATAGGTGTGTGTTGCGGTTAAATTAAGTTCCCATAACTGCTGATTTTGCGCATTGACTAACGCACGTTTAGTCATTCGATAACTAATCAATGCATTCAAATAAGAAACATTATGGGTAAACGCGTACTGCACACTTTTTTTAATGCTCGGCGCACGCATGTTCGATACCTGAATATTATTTGGTACGTGTATACGTAGGCTAGGATCCAATCCTATCAACTGCAATAAGCTACGCTTTGATTGCTTTAATTGATTGCTTTGACTTTCAAGCGTTAGCGACAAATTAGCCACTTGATATTCTTGTTGAATATTACCTGCGGGCTCAAGTTCCCCCGCCTCAATTCTTTTTTTATTGACCCAATACGTATACCTTGCATCTTTTAACGATTTACTCTGAGTTGCATAAGAATTTTGTTGTGAAATAAGATCACGATAGGCAGAAATAACAGAGGTTACTTTATTAATGTAGCTGTCTTTAAGAGACAATTTATTAGACTGTTCTTGGTCGAGCTTATCCCTCAAGCTACTTTCAACCACAGAAGGTCCCGTGCCGCGAAGCAATGGCTGCTCTAAGTTTAAAACCATTTGTGGACTGTAATCCGTTCCGTCATAGGTATTATTCATTGTCACCTTACCGGTGCCGCCCCAAGACGATTTCAAGCTAACACTCGGGCTTGCATCGTAGCTGTTTTGAAACGGTTGCCTAATGCCTAAATTTTTAGACCATGAAAAATGACTGCCCGCGCTTAATGCGTATTGTAATTCAAATTCATTTTCACTAAGACGAAGTTGATAACGCGCCGTTACTCTATCAAGTTCCGTTGTTTGCAAATCTGAGCTATAACGCAGCGACAATAAAATGGCGTCCCGAAGGGATAAATCATACATTGTCTTTTGAACAAATTCTGGTGAGGTTGGCATGTTCAACTCATTGCTTAGTAAATACTCAGGATCATTCTTTGCCATAGCAAGTTTTTGATAAGCCGAAGACACATTGGTTTCTTCCACAGCCGGGTAAGGCATCATTTTAAATAGACGCTGTTTGTTAGAGAGGTTTTTTAATAACGACACGTAACCTGCCCGTTTGAGCGAAACTTGCAAAGCATGTGCTGCCTGCTTTGTTTTAAAGCCTTCAATAATAAGCGCATAAGTCACTTTCTTTTCATTAATAAAGACTTGCTTAATTGCCACAGGGTAGTGATTAAACCGCTCAATGTCTCGTTGCATATTTTGAGCATTATTAAGCTTATTAAATACACCTAATTGCAAGTAAGCATCATAAGCACTGACCGTTAAAGAGCACAGACACAATAAAGCGACGCTAAAAAGTCGAGCACCAAGATCTGCACCTTTAAGCAGTTGTGGTCTATGCTTTACATTACTGAGCTTAATAATGGATCTCCTATACTATGTTTACAATTGAACAATACAACACCATTTCCCAAAAAGGCTTAGCGCTTTTACCTGGTGAGCTTTATCAATTTTCAAACTCTAAATCTGACGCCATTCTACTCAGATCGCATAAACTTCATGATATGATAATCACTGATAAATTAAAAGTCGTTGCTCGTGCCGGTACTGGCACCAATAACATTCCCATTGAACGACTTCAAGCGCATGGGATCCCGGTTTTAAATACCCCTGGCGCCAATGCCAATGCCGTTAAAGAACTGGTCATTGGCGCGCTTTTTCTCGCAACGCGTAATTTATGTGATGCCTGGCATGTTACCAAACAACTCAAAGGTGATGACATTGTCGCCCAGGTAGAGGCGCTAAAAAAACAATTTTGTGGCAGTGAGCTGCCCGGCAAAACATTAGGTGTTATTGGCCTTGGCGCCATTGGCGTACAAGTTGCCAATGCTGCCCAAGCATTAGGTATGAACGTTATTGCTTATGACCCTCAAATTACCGTAAAAAATGCTTGGCAATTATCAGCCATGATTAAATACGCCCCAACCCTAGAAGAGCTGTTACCCCATTTGGATTTTTTAACCCTTCATATTCCCTTAAATGAACACACCAATTCATTAATTAATCATGAACGTTTACAGAAACTGCCTGTGCGATGCTCCGTATTAAACTTTTCTCGCGGCCCAATTGTTGATAGCGATGCTATTTTGTCCTTACTCAATGATAATAGACTAAAATTTTATATTACGGATTTTCCAACCGCTGATTTATTAACCTCCGATAAAGTCATTGCCTTACCACACCTTGGCGCCTCAACGCTTGAAGCTGAAGATAACTGTGCATTGATGGCAATAAATAATTTACGCGAATTTTTAGAGCTGGGAAATATTAGTCACTCTGTTAATTTCCCAAACATTAGCTTGGCTAAACCCAATGGTTATCGACTAACCGTCATTAATAAAAACGTGCCTAATATGATTAATCAAATATCAAATGCGTTAGCCAAAGATAAATTAAATATAATTAAGATGATTAATAAATCACACGATGACATTGCTTATTCCATTTTAGACGTTGATGGCGTCATTAGTGATGAAATGTTTTCTAATTTATCCAGGACCGAAGGCTTGATCCGCTGCCGAGTTATAAAGTCGGAATAAGATTATACTGCGTTTTTCTCTCATTATTAAACAGCTCGAACATATCATTCGTTCTGGTTGAATGGAAAAAAGGCCAATGCCAGCCTCGGTGTTGGCCTATTATCTGCTGGTTTTTTTCTTGCTGAGCATGCTTGGCAATCACGTCTAAAAAATTTACCTTTGCTTCTCTCTTATCTAGCAATTGTTCATACATTGTTTGTAATACTTTAAATTTTGGCTGTGTATTGGCATGCAATGAATTTTTAAGCAGCATGGTTTCCATTCGCAAATAGACCGTGGATAAAATTTTGTGTTGCTCATTTTCTAATCCATAAGCGCTAGGAGGCAAAGGCAGTAAATACAAATTATTTGTATATCGCCCATCTTTCATTGATGTAAAACACGGCAATTGATTGATAAAATTTGTTGATACCGCTGGTGGATATAACGAATGGTTACCCCCTAATACAGCCATTAAAAAGTCAACGCCTGTATGTCGGCACGTATTGCTATAAGATAATGACTGAGCTTGCTCACTGGCTCGAAGGCTTTGAGAATTAATTATTCCTTGATCGAAAGATGGCCCAGTATCCCACAAGGCTATCTCCTTACATTGGAAACGTTGAGAATCTTTTATGGGCTGAAATGCATTTAGTTGCCCATAGGGGAAAAAAAGATTATAAAACTTGGCTCGGTACTCATGAGACTCATAAATGCCTAGGCCACCTTCCTTTTCAATGAGCTTGTCCATCTCCGACTCAAAAAAATCAAGCTGCTGCCGATTAATGTCTTTAAGCAGCCCTAAAAAATACAAATACTGTCGGCGAGTAACTTGGTATGCCGAATAAGTAATATCAAAAGATAAGTCCGAGTGACACCGCTTTCTCAAAAGGTGTTGCTCATTACGAATTAAAGCGCCTGTTTTACTAAAGAGTGCATTACACAATATGCCAAAGGCCTTATCCTGAAAGCGCAGTCCTAAATCGCCAACTTTACCCACTTCTAATAATGGCACCGCCTCGCCGCTGGCATCAATAAAGCCCATATGAAAAAAGGTATGTACGTCTAAACCAACCTTTTTACCAATTAAACAATAAAAGGATGCCTTCGCCGGAACCTCAACCTCAGCAAGAGTATTTCTTAAACGACTTCTTTCTCCTATCATCAATCAACTCCTTGATATTAGGGCTGGTACCAACCAGACCCTAAGGGTTTTCTTGATGCTAAAAAAATTTATGCTTTTTTGCAAGTTATACTTGTGCGGAAAAGAACACGATCAAAACAGCCGTTTATGACCGCGCGCAGTATATTTCATAATTAGATGTTTTTAAAATAGAGCATACTCTGTCTGCTAAGACTTCATGTGCGCGAGTGGTTGGATGAACTTCATCCCAAAAAACGTATTGCTCTGGTTGTTCACACTGTGAAAATATTTGGCCTGAACGCTGCACTGCATTTTGCAGTACTAAATTTTGTGGAAATTCTTTCGGAGCCCCTTTAACGCTAGGCAAAGGTAAATCAATGCACGCATGCTCAGTATCTGTCATACCATGCTCAAAAGGATTATCAATCAGCTCTTGTAACAACAGTTGCATGTTAATGAAGGTTATTTTTTTCGTTGGGTACCTACTTTGTAACGCTGCAATCCCTTCATCTAACATTCGATTATGGTATTTAACGGCATGAGCTAATGACTCACGATGCGCCATTTGATTAAAATGCGGTGTTGTTGAAACATCTGGCACACCAAAAACAACCATTTTAGATGCACCCGCATCTAATAATTTTCGCGCTGCAGACAACACGCCATGCACAACATTATTCGCATATTTTTCAACATGCTCCGTATTGTCATTACTTTTAAAACCAAGTGCGTTCAAGTAATCATTGCCACCAGATAAAAGAAAGTACAATCCCTTTGGTTTGGCTTTACCAACATCAAGCAAATAGCTCTCAACGGCTAGCCCCAAACTAGGAGGAATTAGCTTACCTTCAATCATGTTAATCAAGGTTTTTTTAGGCGCACGAACCATGTCCCAAAACGTTGTTTGCTTATCATCCGTTACCGCCCAACTGCCACCAAACGCATGGTTTTCATATTGCGTTGTATCTTGTGGAGAAAGTCCCAGCGAAACCGCTAAATACTCATTCCAAACTTTGCCATTCGTAAAGTGATAATGCCAATAAGGACTCATCGGTAATAAAGGCATTTTTTTCACCTTGCTTATAATTTCTACGACCATGGGCGCAAAAATCTTATCCGCAACCAAGCTCACTAAAGACTGACCCCAATGCGTTATGGTCTTTGACAAATGTAATTTATCGGCTTGTTCTTCAATTGTGCGTTGTAAGTAGTTTCGAAAAGGGGCCTCGATGTAAGATGCTTTTTTTTCTTTTCTAAGGGTTTGCAATAGATGGGTCACATTGCCATTGTCTGACAATGAGTCGCCAAAAATAATGACTGAGTCCACGTGCTCCGCATAAATAGGCGCACTCATACAGGTGCACAAACTCATCGCCATAATCCATTTTTTCATCATCAAATTATCCTTAATTTGTTTAACTGACTAAACCATAGACGCTTTCCCTTTTTCTGTCCAAACTCAATCACTTATTTATCTTTTTGGAAATAGAATATTACATAATTGAAACATAATTAAGTAACTTGGGTATGTTGCTTTTTTTTGTCATGAAATTAAGCGTGCCACAAAGATAAGACACTGTGATCCCTCCACACCCAAACCGCACCTTGCCAAGGAGGTTTGTTATATTTTTCATTTGGGCGATGTATAAAAGGCTGTTAGTATCTGAATCAACAGGCATTAATCACGGAAACACAGAAAAAGCCTTTATAGATGGAAAATAGGATGTATGGATGAAAATGAACAATCCCATTATTTGGTTATTTAATCAGTCACGCCAATTTAAACGCCTGTTTAGCCTGGTCTTAGACAGCCTTTTTTTATCCCTCGCTTTTTGGTTTGCATTCATGCTGCGTTTAGAAGACATTACCCTTCTTAATCAAACCAACCATTGGCAACTTCTTGCCTGCGTCTTACCCATTACACTGATGTGCTTTGTGAAATTAGGCTTATATCATGCCATATTACGTTACATAAGCTTAAAAGCCGTTGCTACCATGTTAAGCAGTATTATCATTTCAGCAATGGCCATGATAGTTAGCGCGTATTACCTAAACGTTAGCATGCCGCGGACCATTCCCATCATATACAGCATATTGGCGTTACTCTTATGTGGCGGCGCACGAATTTGTGCCCGCGCCCTTTTTTCCCAAAGCAATAAATGCAACAAAGCCCCCATCATTGTTTACGGTGCTGGCTCAGCAGGGCGACAATTATTTACCTCGTTACAAGGTGGTCAAGAATATCGTGTTGTTGCCTTTATTGATGATGATAAATCTCTGCAAAACATTACCTTACATGGTATATACATTTCTTCACCAAAGAGCCTCCCGTCATTAATTAAGCAATACTCAGCCAAAAAAGTATTACTGGCCATGCCAAGTGTTGCCAAAAATCAACGCCACCAATTATTAAAAAATTTAAAAGTATTAAACATTGAATTGCTAACGTTACCCTGCTTGGCAGACATCGTTAGCGGCCGGGCCAAAATCAGTGAGTTGAAACAAATTCGCATTGATGAATTACTTGGGCGTAGTACAGTTACCCCCTTTTCTGACTTAATGCATGCCAACATTAAAAACAAAGTCGTTATGGTAAGCGGTGCTGGCGGTTCCATAGGCTCAGAACTTTGCCGACAAATTTTAAGCCAGCAGCCTAAGCACTTAGTACTCTTTGAATTAAATGAGTTTGCTTTATATAACATCCACCAAGAACTTCTTGGCGCGCAAGCAGAAGAGCAAAATTCTATTAGCATCACACCTATTTTATCGAGCGTGCTTGATCAAGAACAATTAGAGCGAGTGATGACTCGTTTTAGTGTGCAAACCATTTATCACACCGCAGCTTACAAGCATGTGCCTTTAGTTGAATATAATGTGATAAGCGGTGTTCGTAATAATGTGTTTGGCACGTTAAGAGCAGCACGGGCAGCTCAGCAATGCGGCGTTGAAACCTTTGTGTTAATTTCAACCGATAAAGCCGTACGCCCAACCAATGTTATGGGGGCGAGTAAACGCCTTGCTGAATTAGTATTACAAGGCCTCTCGTTATTAAGTCGCAACACCACCTTTTGCATGGTTCGTTTTGGTAACGTGCTTGGCTCCTCTGGCTCTGTCATTCCATTGTTTAAAAAACAAATCAAAGCAGGCGGCCCAGTAACCATTACTCATCAAGAAGTTACGCGTTACTTTATGTCCATCAGTGAGGCGGCTCAGTTAGTCATTCAAGCCGGTGCTATGGGGCAAGGGGGCGATGTGTTTGTGCTTGATATGGGTAAGCCGGTATTAATTAAAGAACTGGCTGAAAACATGATTCAACTTATGGGCTTAACGGTTAAAACACTTGATAACCCAAATGGCGACATTGAAATTAAAGTATGTGGTTTGCGCCCAGGTGAAAAGCTATATGAAGAACTATTAATTGGCACACAAGAAAAAGTAACCTCTCACCCCCCGGATTCGAACAGCGCAAGAAATATCCATGCCATGGGATGAGCTTGCTAGCGTATTAGCGGAACTGGACTTTGCTTGCATTAATCATGACACGCCAAAAGTTCGCCAGTTGCTGTTATCGACCCCCCTCGCATTTACACCAACCAATGACAGCAGCGATCTGCTTGATAAAGAAGATGTTGATGAAAGTGTTGAGAAACTCGAACAAATTTAGTTTTTATCCGCTTTAGGATGCAATAATTGTCAAGGGTATTTCATTGAAAAATATCTAAGCTCTACAGCGTTTGAGGATTTATTGAAACATGGTCATATAAAAAAACTCTCTTATTCTTTTGCATTGAACAAGAACGCAAGAGCCTGGTGATTTGTTAAAACTCAAACTATGCATTATGAAAGATCACGGGGGATAGCCCCACACTTAAGTGTGCATGCCTTCTGGGATAAAACGTAATGTGTAGAATTTTTTGGAAATCTCGTATTTTAAATTCCGTTAAGCTCCCCCCTTAAGATAACCTTAAGTGTTGAGCGTTACGCTGTGAGATAATTTTAAATTTCAATGGCATTAAGCATGTTTAGCATCAAAGAAGAAAATAAATTCAAAGAGATTATCTATCAAGCTAAATTAAAACTGGTTAGCGCATTTCATCACTACATTACCCACGACAATCGTTGCGAAGACCTTTGGGCTGATATCGATATGAACGATACATATACTCAGTCACTGTCAAAACTATCTGTTATTCATGAAGCAACCTATAAAAATAGCATTGAAACAATCAATCAGGAATATACCAATCTACTTTATTCAGAAAGCAGTACGATTAAAATTGCTAAAAACAAGATGGACTTTGATAAAAAAATGATAAAATCATGGTATGACCATGTTTCTGCTGAAACATCTAAAAACAAAAATGATTTCATAAATAAGTATTCCCCTATTAATAGCCCTGTGCTTTTAGAGCGGATTCAGAACTTTGACAATACGTTAGCACAAGAATATAAGCAGTATTCATCTGCACTATTAGCGATAGATGACTCATTCAAACAAACAAAGAAACAATTTATTATAGATTTAAAGGCTCAATTAAGCATGCCTATTAACGTATTCAAACCTACCACACATACTGGTTTATTATTTTCAGCTATATCTACGGCCTTAGAAAATCAAAAATTAGGCTCACGCAGTGCTCAAGAGCTAAGAGCTGATGCCATAGATTACATAAAGAAAAATCCTGTGATATTTTTAAGGGCTGATAAATCATGTGGCGAACTGGATGATTATTTAAATCGAATGAGCTGTAATGCAACTAAAGCAGATGCTTTGATGGTGCATGTTTTATCTAGATGCTTGAATGTTCGTATTAATATATTCGAGCCCATCACGGAGTTTAGTAATGATGTTGTTAAAACAGCCCCATTAATTTTAAATAATGAAGCTGAAACAGAGGCAACGATTGATTTAGGGCTAATAGATGAATATTTTTATTACTTAGGTGGGCAAGAAAAATTACAAAACTCGCAGGAATTATCATGCTTTGAAGGTAAGCGAAAACAAGCGCCTACTTCCGAGCAGAGCGTTACCTCCTATGTTTCCAATAAGACACCCGTTTTTTTTAGTAAGCCACCCGCAGAAATACTTCTTGATGAAACGCTTAACGTTAATTCCCCCGAATGGCTACCGTCCTCAATGAGAAATTAATTAGACTTATCTCAACTCCCTATGCAAACGGCAACCTGAATGACTTTTCAATAGAGCTATGGTTTAAATGAATTAAATTCAAAGCTATACGGGCCCTTTTCGCAACGTTGCAGAAAGGGCACAAAAAAGGATTACAGCGAGAAGTAAAGCGTTAATGACAAAGCATTTTACCTAAGCCGTCACTATGTCCTGAAACAAAAATGACTCAAGTATGGGGATTATTTAAAAACAGGGTGAAGTTAAGGCTTTGATTTAAATTGATTTTTAGCAGGAAGATCCACACTATTACTTCCCTTCTATCTTGCTCTATCTAAGAGTTGCAATTAATGGTTCAAATAAGTACAATAAGCACCAGCAATCACCCGA
>CAWVYD010000031.1:0-13498 GCA_963934185.1 uncultured Legionellaceae bacterium
TATTTACATGTTCACGATAGGCAAGAATCGGTGTTCACGTTCGCAGGAATACCCAACTGCTTCATATCAAAGTCAGGCATGGCCATACCGCTACTTGGTAAGAGTTTGGCAACGCTAACTACTACCGTCATTATACCTGTTGCCAATAATTGCTTTTTCATTTAATCATTCCCTTAAGTATTATTTTTTTACCAATAAATTGATAACCGTATGACTGCTTGTAGTGGTATAAGATTAATCAATTATTAACAAAGAAATTAATTGAACCGTTGGTAAGAATTACAGAAATTTACTAAAAAATCACAATATAGTGAAAGATTCAGAAAATATTTCCAACTTATTTTTTAAGTGAGGAAATATAGAAAAAAGAATTAGAAAGTTTTTTTTTTGTAGAAGAGCAATGAAATTCATGAAAAAAGAGGCTACAAAAGGAAAGAAGAAATTTAGAAAAAGATTAGCAACTACTTCCCTAGCGAAGTGCAAAATTGTTTTAGAAAAAAAGTATAGATAACTACACGGTCGAATTGAAATAACTTTGCAACGCCGTGCATGAGAAAAAAATACCGCTAAAGGAATTCGCAAGTATTTTTCCATGAATAAGGCGCCCTCTTTTTTTGGCGAAGGAATCTAGGTGTAACTACATGACCGAGCTCAAAAAAGGAGGCAACGAAGTGCATAGGCAAAAGATACCGCTAAAGGAATTAGCAAGTATTTCCCTCATGAGCGAGGCGCCTTCTTTTTGGGGAGAGGGAGTGTAGATAACTACACGGCCGAGCTCAAAAAAGGAGGCAACGAAGTTCATGCGGGAAAGACGCCGCTAATTTTAGACGTCTAGGTTTTCTACTGATAACGCATATTTCACAATGAAATCACGTCTAGGCTCTACATGCTCCCCCATCAAGGTTGTAAACATTTCATCGGCAGCTACTGCGTCATTAACTTTAACTTGCAACATACTACGATGAGCTGGATCCATAGTGGTTTCCCACAGTTGATCTGGGTTCATTTCACCCAACCCTTTGTAGCGTTGTATGCTTAAGCCTTTTTTACCTTGAATCAAAAGCCAATCAAAAATTTCATCAAAGGTGGATACTTCTAAGGTTAGGTCACCACGTTGAATGTAAGCGCCTTCGCTTAATAGATTTTTAATTTTCTCACCAAATTTTGAGATTCGATTGTAGTCTTTGCTTTTTGTGAAGAAATCAAAAGGAATTACATTCGCAGTGATTTGGCCATGTTGCCGTTTTTGAATTTGTATTCCTGCTTCATCTAACATTGCTGAATAACTTAAGCCAGCGCCGTCTTTTTTCTTTAAAAACTTTTCAAGACTGGTTATCCAAGCATTTGCTTTGGCAGTGTTATCAACGTCTTCTTGTGTGAAGGGAGGTAAATAAGCCAAGGCTTTTAATGCCGTACCGTCATAGCGTCTCGATAATTTAGTAACGATTTTACTTACAACTTGATGGCTTTGAATTAAATTTTCTAAAGCAACGGGTGATATAGCAGGCTGATCTGTACCTGGAACTAACGAAGCATTGTCTAATGCGAGCTGAGTTAAATGTTTATCTAATGCATTGTCATCTTTAACGTACTGCTCTTGTTTACCTTTTTTAACTTTATAAAGGGGGGGCTGAGAAATATAAATGTAACCACGCTCGATTAATTCAGGCATTTGACGGTAGAAAAACGTTAGTAGAAGCGTTCGAATGTGTGAACCATCCACATCCGCATCGGTCATTAAAATAATGCGGTGGTAGCGTGTTTTGTCGGGATTATATTCTTCCCTGCCAATACCGCAACCAAGCGCAGTAATTAACGTGCCTACTTCTTGTGATGAAATCATTTTATCAAAACGTGCACGCTCAACGTTTAATATTTTTCCTTTCAATGGCAAAATTGCTTGATTTTTTCGGTCACGCCCTTGTTTTGCAGAGCCGCCCGCAGAATCTCCCTCAACAATGTAAAGTTCAGAAAGCGCAGGATCTTTTTCTTGGCAATCCGCTAATTTACCCGGAAGACCCGCAATGTCTAATGCGCCTTTTCTACGTGTCATTTCTCGTGCTCGTCTTGCCGCTTCTCTGGCTCTTGCTGCATCAATGACTTTACCCATTAACGCTTTAGCTGACTGAGGGTTCTCTAATAAAAACTCATTAAGCGATTCGGCTAATACAGATTCAACAATGGATTTTACTTCAGAGGAAACCAACTTATCTTTAGTCTGAGATGAAAATTTTGGATCAGGCACTTTAACGGATAATACAGCCGTTAACCCTTCTCTCGCATCATCCCCTGTTGTGTTTATTTTATTTTTCTTAGCAAACCCTTCTCTTTCGATAAAGGTATTAAAGGTTCGTGTTAATGCGCCGCGAAAGCCGGCTAAATGCGAACCACCATCGCGTTGAGGAATATTATTAGTAAAACAATATACATTTTCTTGGAAGCCATCGTTCCACTGCAACGCAACGTCGACGACTACGTCGTCTTTTTCAGCGCTAATAGAAATGGGCTCAGGTATAACAACCGTTTTATTTTTATTTAAGTGTTCTACAAACGCACTTATCCCACCTTCGTATTCAAACGTATCTTGTCTGCCTGAACGCTCATCGGTTAAGTTAATACGAATACCTGAATTTAAAAACGATAATTCACGAAGTCGTTTAGCCAAAATCTCATAGTGAAACTCGATGGTAGTAAATGTTTCTGCACTAGGATTAAACCAAACATGCGTACCTGTCGTATCCGTAGTGCCAGTAATTGCTAATGGCTTTTGAGGTACACCCATCACATAGTCTTGCTCGTGAATATTGCCTTCTCTATGAATGGTAAGCTTTAATTCTTTTGAAAGTGCATTAACTACGGAAACGCCCACACCATGTAAGCCGCCAGACACTTTATAAGAATTATCATCAAACTTACCACCAGCATGTAACACCGTCATAATAACTTCTGCCGCACTAATGCCTTCTTCATGAATGCCAACAGGAATACCGCGGCCATTATCACGTACCGTAATGGTTTCGCCTTCATGAATGATAACGTCGATGTCTGAACAATGCCCAGCCAACGCTTCATCAATGGCATTATCAACAATTTCAAATACCATATGGTGTAAGCCAGTTCCGTCATCAGTATCACCAATGTACATTCCTGGCCGTTTTCGCACGGCATCAAGCCCTTTTAGAACCTTAATACTATCTGAATTATACGCTTGCTCGGACATTTAACTCTCCATCCCGTAACCCTTGGAAATCGTAGATACACATCGTCACAGACGTTGTACATACGCTCCTAAGAAACTGACTTTTAAAAGAAAAAAATTTAATCACATTTTAACAGAACTACCGGCAAAAGATAAGGTATTATTTAAGAAGCACGTTGGGTGATGAGATGCTGATCAACCCTTTAAGTCGTTGTTTTTAAGGAAATTAATAACACCTCTGTAAAATAAAGAAGTACCGAGTGTTTCACGTGAAACACTCATTAAACAGAATTTTTTAGACGCGTTGCAAAAATAACTGTATTAATCCAATAGCTTTGAAGATTGCTCTGTAATATTTCCATCATCGGCATGAAACCATTTATCAGAAACCTTATTAAAAGTAGGATTATCTGAATCTAATGTGGTGAGGATGGCCTGAGTTTTAGTCTCGGTTAAATGAGTACATATTTTTTCAAGTGTTTTGTTGTCTAGCTCTGAGGCTAAATCGTCTATTAAAAATAAACAACTATCTGATAATAAACGGCCTTGAGCAAGTTTCAATGCGATTAGCACCACTTTCTGCTGTCCTCTTGATAAAGATTCTTTAGCAAAATGAGTATCAGAATAAAAACGTAGATCCGCGCGATGCGGTCCTTTGCTACTGTGTCCAAGTTCAATATCTCGCCCTCTTGATAGCAATAATTCTTTAATCAATGCATCAGGCTCTATTTGAGGTAACGACTGGCCCCAACCGTGTTGATAGTTGATTTTCATGGTTAAGTTTGGGCACAAGTGAGAAGCAACGTTTGAAAACTCTGGTAATAAATTTTCTAAATAGTTAACGCGATAACGATGCAAAGCCAAACCACTTTCAACCATCATTAATTCCCATGCATTAAAACTTTTATCGTCTGAGCTTTTAATCTTTAATAGACGGTTTCGCTGTGATAAGGCTTTTTTATAATGAGAAAAAACTTGGTGGTAGGAAGGTTCCACGTGAAACAATCCCCAGTCAAGAAAATTTCGTCTTATCGTTGGTCCGCTATCTATAATTTGAAATAAGCCATCAAAAATAATTTGCATAGGCAAGTAACGTGCAAGCTCAGAAGCAGAATGAACCATATCATTATTGATTTTAACAATGGTTGGTTTTAAGTTTTGTTTTTGAATGGCCAGCGAGGAAAAAGAAGACAGTTCGGCACGAACCGATAAATGTAATTCGTCATAACGAACAATTTTCTTAGTGTGTCTGGTTCGAAATGAATTACCTGTGCTTAAATGATGAATGGCTTCAAGCACAGAAGACTTCCCAGCCCCATTTTCACCACTAATAAAATTTAAGCCAGGTGAAAAGGTTAAGTAAGCTTTTTCAATGTTTCGGAAATTATAAATATCTAAGGACAACAGTTTCATATACACCCTAATTACTCAAAAGTCCGAGTTTTATGCATTAATATTTCTCTATGATAAATCCACTGATCACTCACCATAAAGCAAGCTATACCTCAATAGCATTTAATGCTTCAAAAAAACTCTAGGCACCTAAAGCTACAATTTTGATTAAACTTGGGTATAAAAGAAACCATTATTAAAATTTAATTATATTTTAAGCGGCATAATAACGTATGAAGCAATAGGAAGATTTAGAGACTCAAGTAAAATACTTTTATCAGGCTCAGAAAAAGATAATTTGACCAAACCTGGAGGTACTGTATTTAAGACATCAATGATATAACTTGCATTAACACCGATTGAAATCCCCTCTCCTTGCGTATCAACTTCAAGCTCTTCAACCGCTTCTTCTTGTTCTTTATTAATTGCGTTCATAACCAGTTTTCTTTCTGAAATATCCAGTGTGATCGCTCTGTATTTTTCATTAGCTAAAATAGACACCCTTGATAAAGTTTGTTTGAATAAATCACGATCAACTAAAAAGAACTTATCATTATCAATGGGTAATACCCGTTTATAATTAGGAAAACGTCCTGAAACAAGTTTTGAAATAAACTGATAGTCGCATGTTTTTAAATAAAAATGACTTTCGGTTTGTTGAATAAGAACCATTTCATCTTTTATCTCATTGATTAATCTAAGTAATTCTAAAACCCCTTTGCGAGGCAAAATCATTTTACTGTTCATTATAGGTGTGTCTAAAGGCACACGAGCAACCGCTAAACGATGCCCATCTGTACTAACACTGAACACCTCCTGATTTAGTAACTCGATAAGCAGTCCGTTCAAATAAAACCTAACATCCTGTTGCGCCATTGAAAAATGAGTTACTTGTAAAATGTCTATTAAGGCTCTGGTTTCTATTTGAAATTCAAGAATGGGTTGTTCATCAGGTGTTGCTGGGTAGTCATCAGCCGGTAAAGACATTAAAACAAAACGGCTCCGACCAGACGTTACCAATACGCGATCCGTTTGGGCCGATATATTAATCACCGCGCCCTCATTTAACGATCGACATATATCAATGAATTTTCGTGCTGGAACGGTAATTCTTCCCGTGTCGTCTGAACCAACCAACACTAAGCGAGAGGTAAATTCAATTTCCGTATCCGTACCGGATAACGTTAACATGTTTTGATTAAGATCAAGTAATACGTTAGATAAAACAGGTAATGTGTTTCTCTTGTCAACAGCGCCAATCACTAATAACAAAGATGTTAGTAATGTTTCTCGTTCAATTGAAAACTTAAACATACGCCAACTCCCTTAAGACGTTAATATTCTAAGCAAGTTTTTATGATCTTCAGCAAAATCAGATTCCAACTGCACTAGTTCTTTTATTTTACGACACGCATGTATAACCGTTGTATGATCTCGTCCACCAAAAGCATCCCCAATTTCCGGCAAACTTCGGTTGGTTAATTCTTTGGATAACATCATACCCATTTGTCTAGGACGAGCAATAGAACGACTACGACGCTTAGACAGCAAATCAACGATTTTAACTTTGTAATACTCAGCAACTGTTTTTTGGATATTATCGATGGTAACAAGCTTATCTTGTAAGGCCAGTAAGTCTTTCAAAGATTCATGGACAAAGTCAACAGTAATAGGCTTACCTGTAAAGTGGGCATTAGCCATGACTCGTCTCAAAGCACCTTCAAGCTCTCTAACATTGGACCGAATACGTTTTGCTATAAAGAAGGCGACTTCATAGGGAAGCTCGATGTTTGATTGAGCAGCCTTACTTATCAAAATAGCCACCCTAGTCTCTAGCTCAGGCGGTTCAATAGCAACCGTTAGACCCCAACCAAATCTTGATTTTAATCGCTCTTCGACCCCGTCAATCTCCTTAGGATAACGATCAGAGGTTAAGATTATCTGTTGCTGACCTTCTAACAGGGCATTAAAGGTATGAAAGAACTCTTCCTGAGAGCGATCTTTACCTGCAAAAAATTGAATATCATCAATAAGTAATGCATTTAGTGAACGATAAAACCGTTTAAATTCATTAATCGTATTAGTTTGAAGCGCTTTAACCATGTCTGCAACAAAACGTTCTGAGTGTAGATACAATACTCTAGCATTAGGATCCTGCGCTAAAATTTGATTGCCAATAGCGTGCATTAAATGCGTTTTACCTAAACCTACGCCACCGTAAATGAAAACGGGGTTGTAAGCACTGCCTGGATTTTCAGCAACTTGTTGAGCTGCCGCTTTGGCCAATTGGTTAGAATTACCTTCAACAAAAGAATCAAAAACAAACGTACGATTTAAGTAACTTTTCTTTCCTTCGCTGGTTTTAGTGTTAGCAACATTTACATTTCGATTATAATTATTTTGATCAGAAGTAATAATCACACTGGGTGATTTGATTTTTTTTGAAATTACGGTGCTAGCCGCCTCACTAACAATGGGCTTTCTCTGTGAACCAATTTCTAACAGTACTTTTTTGAAATTATCACTGTCATGTTGCTGGATGATTTCATTAATACGATTAAAGAAATTTTTTTTAACCCAATCCACAACAAATCGGTTAGGCGCTAACAGAACAAGAGAATCATCTCTTTGCTCAACCTGCAAAGGTCTCAACCAAGTATTGAATTGATGAGCAGGAAATTCTTCTTCGAGAAGAGTTAAGCATTTCTGCCAAATATCAAGCGCCACAAAAGACTCCTTTAACCATAAATAATTACCAAACCTTTAAAAAAAACGAGCATGAGCATGAAAATAAAAAGATCTCAAAAAATTATAACATATTTTATATATTTACAGTTCATTTTTAAAACAGAAATAAAAAGAAGTTCTATTAACTTTATGGCTAGAATCTAGCAAATAAAGATTGCTATCAATATATGAACAAGCGATGAAAAAAACTTATTTCTAAGTTTAAGGCGACCTATTATAAAACAGACTGCGAAAAGGTTACTTTTGATAAAAAAATTTCAATAACAAGCACAGTCGAGAATGATACCAAGTAACCTAAGGAAATACACTCTATTCTTAAAAGAAAAACCGTTTTCGTTATGAAACATGAGGTATGTTAAATAATATTATAAGGTTATATTTTAAAAGCTTATTATTACTATTAGGAACGTTTTTTTTGTTCGTAACCTTTTTTTTAAATTATTTATCAATAACTTAAGCAACCTAAAACCCTGAAGAGAAACCATGCTTTTAAACGCTAAGAACCTATGCATAACTTTCCCCTTTTATAAAAATCACAATTATACACACCTAAGGCTATGGTATATGCAGGATTAATACTTAGGTTATATACAGACTTATCCCTACCCTTAGCGCTTATAAAATAAAGACATTTTGTGTTTTAAAAAGGAGTGTTGATGTTTATGCGTGAGCAATCCACTATTCATTCGCTATAGAACCGGCTATACCCAACACATAGTGATTTGCTCACTCAAAAATATAAGCACTAAATAAATCGCATCGTCAAATACGTTGGGTATAGTTGATAGATAAGCACTTATCTTTAATTACCCATCCAGATAAATTAAAACAGCGCCTATATAGACTTGCACAATGCCTTCGATCTTTATTTCAAATTGATACGGATTATTTTTATCTTCCACAGACGGTTATTCAATATCATCACCCGTGATGCTGCTGCTTTAATAATTTTGTGAAAAAAATAATCTCTTTGGCTAAATAACTTAAACAAGTCGTTTTAAAACAAATGATTATTGTTTTCGTTGAGCAAAGAAAAATAGTCTAACTTTGATTTTTCTGCCTGCGTAATGCCTAGACATTACGCAGGATTAAAAAATAAAACTTGGCGACTTATCGAAGCTAAAACCTGCCTTTCTAAGAAGTTTGGGTATAGTAGAACCTAAAGAACGCTTTTTACTTGAAAACACCCAACTTGAACCTGTGAAAAACGCTGTAACACCTATAGCTGTTTATTTAAAACCAATAATATATTCATGAGAACGCTTTTTGACTCCGTCTAAACCAGGTAATAAGGCAGCCACAAATGATAGGATAAGTAGCCCAAATAACGTTTTAGTAACCGAAGAAGAAAGGTATCTCATGGTAAATTACCTCTAAAGAGACTGTTAAAAACCATCAACATAATAGATGGCTTCAACCGTATAATTTAACTTTAATAACAAAAAAAATCTTTAAACGAGTATTATAATGGCAAATAGAAGCATGTATAAGTAGTAGAACAACCTATGAGCTGACCTTGAATTTAACAACGAATAAGATGTGGTTAATTAGGCTGTTTTGAGAAAGGTATAGTTATCAAGAAGTTAATCTAGCATAAAAGCAGGTGCTAAACACATGGTTTAATCTTATGTAACTAATTGATTTTAAATGTATAATTTAACTTGTAAACAAAAAATATCGCCCTAACAGTAATAATAAGTATTTTAAAAATAAACTTAATATATATGTTTAAGTACTAAAAAAAAGGCGTTTAAGCCTTAGATGTTTTAAAAATAGGTTCTCGGTAAATAATAAGTTAGCTATGAAACCCTAACAGGGTTTGA
Source organism: uncultured Legionellaceae bacterium (assembly GCA_963934185.1). Lineage (GTDB taxonomy): Bacteria > Pseudomonadota > Gammaproteobacteria > Legionellales > Legionellaceae > CAWVYD01. The sequence continues at coordinate 9,163 of CAWVYD010000031.1, forward strand.
GTGAATGTATTGTCAAAAACAGACAACTCATATTTTGTATTAAAGTAATTTAATAACGGATTAGTTATTGGTTTTATAATTGTTTAAAAAAATAGCTTGACAGTAATGGACGAGTAAAATACCATTCTTCCCCTTATATACATTGAGGTTTAGTCATGAAAAGAACGTTTCAACCAAGTAACTTAAAAAAAGCAAGAGATCATGGGTTTAGATCTCGTATGGCAACAAAAAGTGGACGTAAATTAATTGCTCGTCGTCGCGCAAAAGGCAGAAAGCGTTTAACCGCTTAAATATTTGTGAATAGCTTTCCTAAACAACATCGTTTATTGGCGAAACCTCAGTTTGATAGAGTGTTTCAAAAAGCTAAAAGGGTATTTTTCCCTGAGTTTTTGTTGTTATTTCGGTTTAATGAAACTGAAAAGGCACGCATTGGACTCGCTATTTCAAAGAAATGTGTTAAAAAAGCAACTGAGCGAAATCGCTGCAAGCGTCTGGTAAGAGAAAGCTTTAGGCTAACGTCTTTACCGAATGTTGATATTATTTTTTTATCTAGAAGAGGCTTAGATCAGCTTTCAAATGCGCAATTGAGTGATAAATTGGCTATAGCATGGAAAAAATTAGAAAACTCCCATCGATAGCGCTCATTGGCATTGTTAAACTGTATCAAATTATTATTCGTCCCTATCTAGGTTATCGCTGTAGATTTTATCCCAGTTGTTCTTGTTATGCAGTGGAAGCACTTAAACAATACGGTTGTTTTGGTTCTTCCTTGCTAATTATTTCCCGAATATTTCGTTGCCACCCTTTTTCCAAAGGGGGGAATGATCCTGTGCCTAAATTAAAAATTACGCCCCAAAAAACGGAGTGACTTAACTTTTCTCAAGATAAGTTTGCGATGTTTTGAGGAAATAGCCCATATAACGTCCGTTATGCATGTTGTTTGCGATGTGTATGTTCATTTAGTGATGTGATCGAAATAAATTATGCATTTATGCTTATCGATTTTTATTAAGCAAAAACGTTATTTCAATTAGGTTTCTTTAGAATGACCTGAGTAAAACTTCATTTGCGGCGTGTAAAGTTAAAGAGATTATTTATGGATTACAAAAGACTAGTTTTATTTTCTGCTTTACTCTTAATTTCACTTAATTTATACCAAGCCTGGGTTAAAGATTATCCTGATGTTCCTGTAGCTGTTGAGCGAACAATTACTCCACATCAAGATCAAGCCATTCAAAGTAAAGACAACGGCAGTTATTTACCTAATGTTGCTGTAACGGCTCAATCCTCTCCAGTTGCTTCTGAATCAGTAATTAAAAAATCTGAACCTGTTGTTGCTCGCGAGTTAATCACAATTAAAACAGATGTTTTAGCACTTGGTTTAGATGCGCAAAATGGAAATATTGTGAGTGCTGAATTATTAAATTACGCACAAAGCCCACAAGAAAAAGATAAAGCTTTTCAATTATTGACAGATGATTTACGAAAGTACGTTGCAAACAGTAGTTTGTTTATTAAAACCAAAGAAGGGATCGAAACGCTTGATTTGGTTTATTCTAGCGAAGCACGTGCTTATGAATTATCTCCAGGCCAATCAAAATTAAGCATTGTTTTGAATGCTAAAACGAAAGAAGGGCTATTGGTTCAAAAAACAATAACCTTAAGTCGTGGTCGTTATGTAATGAATTTTTCTTATAAAATCATTAATAACACGGGCGCTAGTTGGACAGGGCAAATAAACAGTCAGTTACTTCAGCAAAATCCTAAGAAAGATAAATCCAGCATGTTTCATGTGGGGACTTATACTGGCGCTGCTGTTTCTGATCCTAAAGATAAGCTGTATAAGAAAATTAGTTTTGATGATATCGCTGCGAAAAATTATGACAAAACCATTGAAAGTGGTTGGGTTGCAATGCAGGAACATTATTTCTTAAGTGCTTGGGTTCCTCTTGCAGGTACGATGAATCATTTTTACAGTCGTTACATTGATGAACAATACATTATTGGTTTTGTCAGTGAGCCGTTTGTTATTGCACCTGGTCAATCTAAAGAGTTAACCAATCAATTGTATACGGGGCCAGAAGTTACTTCGCGATTAGAGAAGGTAGCTCCGGGATTAAATCTAACCATTGATTACGGTATTTTAAGTGTTATTTCCATCTTTATCTTTACGGTTATGTCGTATATTTATGCGATCGTTGGGAACTGGGGTTGGTCTATTATTTTAGTGACCATGTTAATTAAACTGGTTTTCTTTCAGCTGTCAGCTAAAAGCTATCGTTCCATGGCTAGCATGCGTCGCTTGCAACCTAAAATTATGGAGTTGCGAGATAAATTTGCAGATGATAAGGCCAAACTTAGTCAAGCGACAATGGAGCTTTATCGAAAAGAGAAAGTAAATCCATTAGGTGGTTGTTTACCTATTTTAATTCAAATGCCAGTGTTTATTGCATTGTATTGGATGTTGATGGAAAGCGTAGAGTTACGCCAAGCGCCTTGGATGTTTTGGATTCAGGACTTGTCTTCGCCTGATCCGTTGTACATTTTACCGGTTCTTATGGGCTTAACCATGTTCATTCAGCAAAAGCTAGGGCCTGCATCGCCTGATCCTGCGCAAGCGAAAATGATGATGATGTTACCTGTATTGTTTACGTTCTTATTTTCAAGCTTCCCAGCGGGTTTGGTGTTGTATTGGACGGTGAATAATTCGTTATCTATTTTGCAGCAGTGGTACATTACTCGTAAATATGGCGGAGAACCGGTTAAGAAAAAAAGCAGTGATGCAGACAATAAAAAATTAGCACCGTCTAAGTAATGTTTGACACCATTGCTGCCATAGCAACGCCTCCAGGAGTAGGGGGCGTTGGCATTATTCGTGTTTCAGGTCCTAAAGCAAAAGAGATTGGCACGGCACTGTCCTTAAAAACACTCAGCCATCAAAAGGCTGTGTATTGTTCTTTTTTAGATTCAACCGAGCAGCCAATAGATTTTGGCTACCTCCTTTTTTTTAAATCTCCTCATTCCTTTACCGGCGAAGACATTGTTGAAATTCAAGGCCACGGTGGCCCTGTTGTTATGGACATGGTTTTGCAGCGTGTGCTTCAATTGGGCGCTCGTTTGGCTGAAGCAGGGGAGTTTTCTAAACAAGCATTTTTAAATGACAAAATCGATTTAGTGCAAGCAGAAGCAATAGCTGATCTAATTGAGTCAAGCTCACGAACTTCCGTTAAGTTAGCTCAGCGTGCGCTAATCGGCGTGTTTTCAAATGACATTCATTCGTTATCAACCAATATTATTCAATTACGCATGTACATTGAAGCAGCACTTGATTTTCCAGAAGAAGAAATCGATTTTATTTCCGAAGGAAAGGTGCTTGATAAGTTAAATGCGTTAATAGAAGAGCTTAAACTTATTTTAAGCAAAGCCTCTCAAGGCGCTTTGATACGTGAAGGTTTGCAGTTAGTGATCATTGGTAAACCTAATGTGGGTAAGTCCACGATTATTAATCAGCTTAGTGGCCAGGAAACATCCATTGTTACCAGTATTGCCGGCACGACGCGTGATGTGATCCGCGAACAAATATTAATAGATGATATTCCTATCCATGTGCTCGATACAGCGGGTTTAAGAGAAAGCGTGGATGAAGTGGAGAAAGAAGGAATTCGGCGCGCAATGAAAGCTGTAGAGGCCGCTGATTTGATTTTATTGGTAACTGATCTAAAACAAAGCGATCCAGAAACAATAGCCTCGTTTATACAAGAAAATAACATTGATGGGCCTTTATTAGTGGTTGTTAATAAAATTGATATCGATGCTATTGAACCCAAAATTTCGGAGGATAAGGTTTATATTTCCGCAAAACAAGGCGCGGGTATGGCTTTGCTTAAGTCCGAAATTTTAGTACGCGCTGGTGCATGTCAGCAAGAAGCGCAAGGTGCTTATTTGGCGCGACGTAGGCATTTGGATGCCTTAGAAAGGGCGCTGCAATTGTTAAATACAGGGCAAGATAATTTAAATGAGCATAATGCAGGTGAATTGCTGGCCGACGATCTTAAATATGCGCATTTAGCGCTATGCGAAATAACCGGTGAATTTAGTGCGGACGATCTGTTAGGCCAAATTTTTTCAAGTTTTTGCATCGGTAAGTAGTCTGTTAGTACAACATCACAATAAAATTCTTACACATCATAATTCAAAATAAGTGATTTTATTTTTTACGTGTTTTGAAGCATACGGATCTTTAAATAATCATCATTTACATCCTGTTAGGGCGTGTTGACCATTCGTTTTGGAGTGAAGGAGTAGGCTGGTTTTAGTGATATCTGTTTAAAAAAGC
>CAWVYD010000032.1:0-13350 GCA_963934185.1 uncultured Legionellaceae bacterium
AATGCCTTCACGTAAAGCAATGATTGCTGCAGTGCTGCATACAATTGCGCTGTGATTACTCGGCAGGCCACCATAACCAATCAAGTTAAAAGCAAGTTTTTTAGCGTTTATGCTGTTTATTAAAAATTTAAGTGAACCCGCAACTAGCCAAGCAATAACCGGGGTGATTAAGTAGGCGATTTTCATTGTTCTATTTCCTAAATTCAATATTGATGTGGTATTAAACCCACAAACTCCAAATACAGATCCCAAGCCAAGCTAATATCGTTAGACCTAATTGCTTATCTGAAAATAAGACGTCGGTGGGAGATTCGCCAGCGCTGCTTGAATCCGTAATAAACCAATAGCGAAATAAGCCAAAGAGTACTAATGGAATGGTGCTTACCATGCCAGGGTGTGAAGTCATGACGAATAAACTGTAAAACAATAAGGTTCCGGTGGCTGACATTTCTGCGTAGCGATCAAGCAGGGCGGCGCTGTAAAATTTTAAAACGGTGCGACCTTCTGCTTTTTTCGTATGTTCGAGCTCTTGGCGGCGTTTAACGGCGGCTAAATATAATGCTAAGCATAAGGTGGTAACGAACATCCATGAGGAAACAGGAACGGATAATGCCGTGGCACCGGCGTAAATTCGTAGTACAAAACCAAAGGCGATAGTAAAAATATCAATCACCGGTTGATGCTTTAATGTTATTGTATAAGCAACATTTATTATTAAATAAATGCCAATGACGAAGAGCACACTTGGTTGATACAGTGTAGCGAATAAGAGCGCAGCGTAGAGAACGAAGAGTAGTAACAGTGCTTGACGTTTATTGACTTGGCCTGAGGCTAGTGGCCGCTCTTTTGATTTTTTTGGGTGCTTTCGGTCTAGCTCAATGTCATGGTAGTCATTGAAAATATAGGTGGCAGAAGAAGCAATACAAAACAACAGCATTGCCGACAGCGCTGTGGTTATGGAGGATAAATTTGTAAATAAGCCTGAAAAAACAAGGGGTGCCAATACAAAACTATTTTTAATCCATTGCTTTGGGCGTATTAACTTAATAAGCCCGATTACTGAAGTAGTAGAGTTTTTTTTTTCGTTAATGATTGTCTGCATTGGCGTCACTTGCTAATGTTTCACATAGGGTACACAGATTTACATTTTTTTTCTATAAGGGGTGTATACCCTACGGAAATGAAGATGCGCTATTTCAGCATTGATATTTACGCGTGAGTCATCCACTCCTCGTTCACTATAGAGAGGCCCATATTTTATATGCTGTGCTTATTGAGGCGTAAGCAAGCCTACCTATACTTTACTCACAGTGAATAACTCACACAAAAATTTCGGCACTAAAAAACCGCAGCGTCATATCCATAGGGTATATTAACAATGAGTTTAAAAATAAATCAATAAAAAAAGTAGGCTCTTCTATTATAATTTTTTTTCATGAGTCTTTTTATTTTGCTAGGATTTCTTTGCGGGCAAGCTACGGAAATGAAATTATACTCAATTACGATAACTAAATTGTAATCAATAATATTTGGATATTAATATGAAGCTTTCTGGTTGGGGGAATTTTTTAGGCATTGACGCACAAGTAAGCCGACCGTTGAATGAAATCAATGCGATTGAAGCTATTTTAAAATCTCAGCAGGATAATAAGCCACTTATTGCTCGAGGGTTAGGCCGCAGTTATGGTGACAGTGCGTTGGCAGCGAAGATCATGATGACATCTGGCTTAGATCACTTTTTGGCCTTTAATGAGATGACTGGAGAGTTAACCTGCCAGGCTGGCGTGAGTCTTGCGACAATACTTGAAGTGTTTGTACCTAAAGGCTGGTTTTTAAAGGTGACGCCAGGTACTAAATTTGTGACGGTTGGTGGCGCCATTGCCAGTGACGTGCATGGGAAAAATCATCATATTGATGGTTGTTTTAGTTCGCATGTAACGTCGTTAAAAATTGCTACGGTCACTCAAGGTGTTGTTGAGTGCACAAGAGATAAAAATTCAGATTTGTTTTTTACAACGTGCGGCGGTATGGGCTTAACAGGCATTATTTTAGAAGCGACATTTAAATTAATGCCTATAGTCAGCGCTTATGTTGAGCAAACAACCTTTAAGGCAAACACTCTTAATGAGGCTTTGGCTTTATTTGATGAACATCATGACGCACATTACAGCGTTGCGTGGATTGACTGTTTGGCGACGGGAGATAACTTGGGGCGTTCTCTCATTATGCTTGGTGAACATGCCAAACAAGGTGAGCTTGTTTTAAAACCAAAAAAAACATTAAACATGCCAATAACAATGCCTAGTTTTTTATTGAATCAATACGCCATCCAAGCGTTTAATTACCTTTATTACCATAAAGTTAGGCAGGTTAAATCGAAGCAATTAGTCACTTATGAGTCATTTTTTTACCCCTTAGACGCCATTAATAATTGGAATCGGATGTATGGTAGTAAAGGCTTTTGCCAGTACCAGTTTGTCATACCTAAAGCAGCAGGGCTTGCGGGTATGAGAGCGGTTCTTGAGCGCATAGCCACTTCAAAACGAGGATCTTTTTTGGCAGTGCTAAAGGCGTTTGGTCCACAAAATAAGAATTTTTTATCATTTCCAATGGAAGGATATACTTTGGCACTCGATTTTAAAGTCGATGCGGGGTTATTTGAATTATTGGATGAACTTGATAATATCGTACTTGCATACGGCGGGCGTGTTTATTTAACCAAAGATGCACGTATGTCAACGCAAGTGTTTAAGAAGAGTTACTCACAGTTAGAGGACTTTCTTACCGTTAGAAAAAAATTTGGCGCAGATAACGTTTTCCATTCTTTGCAATCAAAGCGATTAGGAATATAAAAATGAAAAAAATAGTGATCATTGGCGCAACCTCAGCCATGGCTGAAGCGGTGGCAAGGCTTTATGCTACACGGGGTGATGAGTTATATCTCTTAGCGCGAAATGAAGAGCGCTTATTAACGATGGCTGCGGATCTTAACATTCGTGGTGCGCATGATGTACACACACAACTCTTGGATGTTAATGAGTTAGATGCGCATCAAAGCGCAATGGCAACGGTATTTAAGGTGCTGGGTAAGGTTGATGTTATGCTCATGGCTCATGGCACTCTGCCGGATCAAAAAGCATGTGAAAATGATATGAATTTGATGTTACATGAGCTTAACACCAATGCCATTAGTACCGTGTCACTTTTAAGTGTTGCTGCCAATCAATTTGAAGCGCAAAAGAGTGGGACTCTTGCTGTTATCAGCAGCGTTGCTGGTGAGAGAGGGCGACAATCGAATTATGTGTATGGCGCTGCCAAGGGAATGGTATCAACCTTCTTGCAAGGTTTACGGAATCGTTTACACGCTTCAAGTGTGAATGTGCTCGATATTAAGCCGGGGTTTGTTGATACGCCAATGACGGCTCATTTACCCAAGGGGTTTCTCTGGGCGCAGCCAGATGAGGTAGCCAAAAGCATTATTAAAGGCATTGATAAGAAAAAAAACATTATATATACGCCCAGTTTTTGGCGTTTAATTATGTTAATAGTCACCAAAATTCCTGAGCCAATATTTAAAAAATTGATGTTATAGATAAGTGGTGTGAGTGTCTCGCGCAAAAGCGCTTATGGCTTTGCTATCGTGTGGGTGTGAAAAGGCTTTTATGAGCGAAAGAAATTGCACTTCACACTCTCGTCTTTGAGGGACTCATAAAATTTGCATTTTGAATGAGCTTGGGTATATGGTGGTTATACATCACGATTTAGAAGGTTTGCGCCATGGAATTACTAAATTTGAAGTATAATGAATCGTTTGAAATTGATTTGGGCGGGGAAAAAGTAAAAGTAACCTTGTTTGAAAACAAGGAAAACCCTGAAGAGTTTACTTTTGGTTTCGATGCGCCTAAGAGCATCTGTATCAACCGTGAAGAAGTGGTGCTTAGGGCAAGTAAAATTAAGAAGTAAGAAACTTGGGCATATTATAATAATTTGAAAAGTTATGTTTCTAGCTCATCTTAAGCTTACCAAGCGGTAAAAAAGACAATGTCATCTGCGCAATGTATAATCTTTGGTTTTATTACCACTGTAAGAGCCGCTATTTTGACGACGAAAAATAAACTTTTTTTTACCCTCCTGTGTTTTACATGCAGCCTCTACCTCATATTACTTATTTACCCATTGAGCCAACGGGGAATGTTTTTAGATGGTGTCATTTACGCGGCCATATCTAAAAATATGTCTTTGGGCTTAGGCAGTATATGGCAGCCCTTTTATACCAAGACGCTATTCCCGCATTTTTTTGAACATCCTTCTTTAGCGTTCTTTTTACAATCACTCTATTTTAAATGCTTAGGTCAAGGCTACTTGGTTGAACGATTATATTCTCTAACCATGGCTTTATTTCAAATTGCTCTAGTCATTTACGTGTGGTCTAAAGAAAAAGGTGCAAATAAATTTTCAATTATTATGTTATTACTCTTTTGGGTGTTGATCCCTTTAAACGTTAGTACGTATAAAAATAATATGTTAGAAATGACCGCGACATTTTTTTCGACCTTGTCTGCATGCATGCTTATTTGTTACGTTGCCAAAAATGTGCGGGGGTACTTTTTTAGTTTGTCGGCGGTTGCTATCACGATGTTGCTGGGGTTTTTATCTAATGGACCTACGGTGTTATTTCCTCTTGTTATTCCCTTATTACAAGCATTCATTTATAAAAACAACAGCTATAAAAGCGCAATAAAAACCACCATCGCATTGATTGTTTTAGGCGCACTCTATACGTCTGCTTTCTTTTTATGGCAAGAGGGGGCTCTGTACAATATACAGCAATATTTATCAACACAACTCTTGGCTTCAATCTCAGGCAATCGTGATTTATCTTATACGGGGCTTAAGCATTTAAAGGTGTTAGATTTATTTTTTAAAGCCTATTGGCCTATTTCTGCTTTGGCGTTTTTGATGATATCAAGCCAAATAAAAAAACTTGGCTGGCGCCCGGCAATGAATGAAGCCATGTCAAAAAAAACCTTATTTTATTTTTTACTGGCTTTGGCTGCTTCCTTACCGGTTGGTATTAGTCACCGTCAATCCTTTCATTATATTGCCCATTCAGCACCCTTTTACCTTTTAGCTATCATGCATTTTATTAATCCGGTATTTCAGGCTTTTACTAACAACATGCAAGTTACGGCGTCTAGGTTATCCGCATTGTTTATTAGCAGCCTCTTTTTAGTTGTTTTCAGTGCTTCCTTTGTTGCTTATAAAGCCGGCGGCGAAGAGAAACATGCGGATATGATTCATGATGTTAATGTGATGGCTGCTTATTTGCCGAAAAATGAAATAATAGACGCAAGTGATACGATATATGATGAGTGGGATCTCGCTGCTTATTTTGCGCGAAACTCCTTTGTCAGTGTATCCAACACGCATAAGCAAAAATTTTATTTAACGCTGAAAAAAGTCGAACAACCAATGGCTTATAAAAAAGTGCCTTTAGAATTACTCATGTATGATTTATGGCAGAAATAAAAAGAGTTCTTTAATGGATGGATTTATCCCCGTGATATTCCATAGTGTATGGTTTATGAAGTATCACGGCTAGGGCGTGTTGACCATTCAGCTTTGTTTGGGGGAAGTGAGTTTAGAGCTCCAAATGACTCGAGAATAGAAGTAGTAATTAAGGAAGGACCCTAAAACAATCCCAATGCCAACAAACACATTTTCAAGCAAGCGATGTTGACTAATATGAGTTACCGCAAAATGCATCCAAAAACTTTGCATAAGAATAATGAAAAGCGAATAACTGCCATATAAAGCAAATCGTTTAATCTTTTTTGTTTCTATCTTAGAGTTTAATTTAAAGGTGAATTTATTATTGAAAACATAGTTTGAAAAAATTGCGCACATAACCGCTAGTTGGGTTGCATGCATCGGTGAGTAATAGTTGCGCGATAAATTATAAACCGAAAATTGTATTACTGCTCCGCTTAAGCCAACCAGACACATTTTAAAATAGCGCCGTAATTCAATAAAACGTAACGTAAATACAACTCGTAAAGAATCTAAGATAGAGTTGCGAGGCAGTTTGCTATAACCTATTTCTCTATCAATAAAGTCAATCGGATGCTCTACAATCTTTGCTTTTGCTTTATGCAATAACCAAAAAAGATGCAGTTTATAGGCGTATTGGCTTGATAAAAACGCATCCGGTAGTATCTTTTTTAAAACTGAGCAGCGCGTTGCTCTAAAGCCACTGGTAAAATCAAGGTGCTTTCTTGTTAACAGAAGGCGAGCAACTTGATTACCTAAGATTGAAAATAATTTTCTATCCCAGCCCCAGTTTTGAGGGATTGAGCCATGTTTAACATAACGACTACCCACTACCACGTCACAAGACTTCATTTTATCTAGCATGGGGTTAAGGTATTTGGGCTGGTGTGATCCATCTGCATCAAATTCAAAAACGATGTCAGCATTTAATTCATGCATAGCGTATCGCATTGCTTGCAAATAAGCTGAGCCAAGTCCGGATTTTTCTTTTTCGCTTTGCAAGTGAACTCGAGCACTTTCCTGTTGTATGTTTTTTACTTGCAAAACACTGTCATCGGTTGAGTTGCTATCAAAAACTAATACTTCAACGTTATAACCAGGGCTTTGGAGGGTTTCATTTAAAACGGTGTTTATGGTGTCGGCAATTACATCGGCTTCATTGTAAATGGGGATGATAATTACGACTTTTTCATTTTTTTTAATCATGGTGTCTCGTTAGCGCCTAAAGGTTTCCAAAGCAGTTTATCTTAAAACATAAGAGATTATCAATCCGACGTTCCTCAGCGGCGTCTTTTTTGTATAACACGGAGTTAACTTAAAAAATACTATGCTGAGGAACATCGGGTCAATGCATTGAATTTGATTATTGTTATTTTCGCCAGAAGTTGGGTGTGAATAGCACCAGTAATGAGAAAATTTCAAGGCGGCCGAGCAGCATGGCAAACATCATAAGCCACTTAGACGGCAGGTTGAGTGTGGCGCAATTTTGACTGATTTTTCCTAGCCCAGCACCGGCATTTGCTAAAGAGGCAGTAACCGCACTGAAGCTGGTTAATAAGTCATTGCCAAAGGCTAACAATGCTAAAGTAAAAAAGACAAATAATGCCGAAAAAACTGAAATAAATGCCCACATGGACTGAAGAACTTGGCGAGATAACGTGTTGTCGCCAATTTTAATGTGATGAATGGCGTTAGGGTGAATTAAATGAACCATCTCACGTTGAGTGCCTTTAAACATTAAAAGAAAGCGGATCACCTTAATGCCGCCGGTGGTCGAAGCGGCGCAGCCACCCGTAATGGCTAGAAACATGATTAAAATGGGGGCGAAAGAAGGCCAAAGGCTAAATGAGCTTGAGGTTAAGCCGGTAGTGGTTGACAGAGAAATGACATTAAATAAACTTTTGGTGAGGGCTAAGTGTTTATCTTCAATGAAAATATTGTTAATAAGCAAAACGAGCGTAATGAATAAACAGCTGCATGCGAGCATTAAAATATAAAATTTCAGCTCTTCATCTTTTCGGTAGTGGGATAATGAACGGCGTTGAATAGTAATAAAATGCAAGGAGAAGTTGATGCCGCCAAGCAGCATAAAGACGCAAGCAATCATTTCAATGGCCGTACTGTTGTAATAGGCAAAGCTATTGCTATGCAAACTAAATCCGCCGGTTGAGACCGTGCCAAAGGTTTCGCCAACGGCTTCAAACAGCGTCATGCCAGCGAGGTAATAAGAGATAATGCAGGCAATGGTTAGCCCTAAATAAATCATCCATAACGCTTTGGCACTTTCGGTGATCCTAGGGGTTAGCTTGCTGTCTTTCATTGGCCCTGGGGTTTCTGCGCGGTAGAGCTGCATGCCACCCACGCCGAGCATGGGTAAAATAGCAACCGCTAATACGATGATCCCCATGCCGCCCATAAATTGAAGTTGTTGGCGGTAAAATAAAATACTGTGAGAGAGTTTTTCTATTTGAGGAATAATGGTCGCACCTGTGGTGGTAAAACCAGAGATTGACTCGAACAATGAATCAGTAAAGCCGTTGCTGGGGTGAAGTAATAGCATAAAAGGGATGGCGGCAAACGCGCAGATGACAATCCAAAAAAGTGACACGATGAGAAAGCCATCACGTGTTTTTAGTTCATAGCGGCAGTGCCTCGCAGGCATCCATAAAACAAGGCCACTGAAAAATGTCATGGTAAAGCTATACACGTAAGGATGCCAGTTGCCTTCTTGATATAAGGCATCAACCATTAATGGCGTTAACATAGAAAGACTGAAAATCATTAGCAACATGCCAATGAGTTTGCAAATGGTTTTAAGTTGCATTAAAGCAATCCTTGTTTAAAAGTACGCGATGCGCACTTGGAAGAGTTGTTCTATATGACGAACGTAGCGTTTGTTCATGATTAAAATAATAACGTGATCATCTTCTTCTAAGCAAAGTTCTTCGCTGTTTAATAGCACTTGCTCTTCTCGAATAACGGCTGCAATGCTGCACTCGGGAGGCAACTTTATGTCTGATACAAATTGGCCAACCACTTTGGACGTATTTCTATCCCCATGAACAATGACCTCAATGGCTTCAGCGTCTCCTGTCTTTAAAGAATGGACTGAAACCATGTCGCCTTTGCGGAGTTTGGTTAAAATACTGCTAATGGTGGTTAAGTGTGGCGAAATGGCATAATCAATGGAGCTGTCTTCGATTAAATCAACGTACGCTTTTCGGTTAATAAGTGCCATAACGCGGTGTACGCCCAACTTCTTTGCTTGCAAGCATGACATGATGTTGGCTTCATCGTCATTAGTAACAGCCACAAACACATCGGTAAATTCAATGTTTTCATTGAGTAGTAGCTCTCTGTCTGCCACATCGCCATGTAATATGGTGGCTTTTTTAAGTTGTGTTGCCAAATATTCGGCGCGTTTAAGGCCGTGCTCAATAACTTTAACGCGGTAATCTTGCTCAAGGCTTTGGGTTAAACGTTTGCCTATGTGGCCGCCGCCAGCAATGATAATTCGATGATTTAAATGGTTAAACCGACCTAAGGCAATTAAAGTGTGTTGTATGGCCTCGGGTGTGGCTAAAAAAAGCAGTTCATCTTCAAGCTGAATGACGGTGTCATCTGATAAGGCAAAGGGTTTGATTTTACGAAACATGGCGGCAATTTTCATTGGAATGTTACTTAAGTGCTCATAAAGCTCTTTGAGTGTTTTCCCCATCATGATGCCGCCAACTTCAGGCTTTATCGCGATTAGTTGTAATTGGCCTTTAGCAAAATCCAGCACTTGTGACGTGCCAGGGTATTCAATTAATCGCTTGATGTGATTGGTGACTAAATGCTCAGGGCTAATGCATACATCAATGGCTAATTTTTGTTTGTTAAAAAGATCGGGGTAGTTTAAAAAATCTTGCGAGCGTATGCGGGCGACTTTGTGTGGTGTTCGAAATAAATTATGGCTAATAAAGCAAGCGAGCATATTAACTTCATCAGAATTGGTGACCGCAATAAGCATGTCCGCATGTTCACAACCTGCTTTAATAAGAATGTTGGGTTGGGCTGCAGAGCCAACAATGGTTTGAATGTCTAATTTGAATTGGAGCTCATTTAGCCGCTCAGCATTGACATCAACCAACGTAATGTCGTTATCCTCTTTGACTAAATTTTCTGCTAGAGTTTCGCCTACTTGGCCAGCGCCTAAAATAATAATTCTCATAATGCAATCGTCCCATCAAACACACTGACCGCAGGGCCAGTGAAATTTATTTTATGCCCCAATCCTTGCCAATTTATGGTGAGCTGTCCGCCAGGCAAAGTGACTGTGATGCGTTGCGCGGCTTTATGAAACAAGCGTAAGCAAGCGGCTGTTGCTAATGCAGCACTACCACAGGCATTGGTTTCACCTGCGCCGCGTTCAAAAACTCTTAAATCAACGTGTTGTTTTGATCGCATGGCAGCAAAACTTATATTAGCACCTTCTAAAAATGTTGGGTGCTGGCTTAGTCTTAGGCCATATTGTTCAATGAGATCGTCTGAGAGTTCATTAACTATCATAATTCCATGTGGATTGCCTACGCTAAGGCAGTGTAAATAATGGGTTACATCATTTAGCTCAAACGGATAATAGTCGGCTTGAACCTCATGTTTCAGAGGAATGCTGCTTGGCGAAAAGCTGGGCTCATTAAATTCAACCCATACCTCATTACCAGATTTTACTTCCAGTAATAAGTCGCTTGTGTTTGTCTTCACTCGGTACTGTGATTGGTTAGACAGTTTTTTATCGCGAATAAAAACAGCGAGGCAACGTGCACCATTACCACATTGGCCAACTTCCGTACCGTCGGCGTTATAAATACGATAATGAAAGTCATAATCCGGTGTTTTGGGCGGTTCTATCATTAAGCATTGATCAAATCCTACACCGGTATGTCGATTTGAAAGTTGGCGAATTTTTTTAGCATTAAGAGGAAGGGTTTGGTTGATGCCATCAAGCACCATAAAGTCATTGCCTAGACCATGCATTTTGGTAAATCGAATGTTGGTTGTCATTTCAACTCACCTGTTAAAATAGGGCCTTTAAAAACCATAAACCAAAGTTACTTTACTGGCGGTATCGGTTTTCTTTTGGTTTTTACTGAGGGCTGGAATTTTAGTGTCATGACTAACGGTAAAAGACAGTTCCAGTGCTAAATTTTTAATGATTTTGGTGTTTATACTAGAGACGGCTTCTAGGTGGGTGGTAATGCTGTCAATGTCAGATGAGAGGGATTGTTTAAACTCTGCATTATCACTCATTTTCCAGCGATACTTACTGTTAACGCTAAAAAAAGATTTGTTTTGAAAATTCTCTATGCCGGCAATTCGGCGATGAATGTAGCCAGGGCCAGACTGCAGCGATAAACGATGTGCTTTATTTTGAAATAACACGCGACCAATACCAATGGATTCGCGAATGATTAAATCATAGGTTGCGTATTTATTATAGAGGACACTGCCTTTTATAAACGAAAAGGTACTGGCATTAAAATCGCGATCTAATTCTACGTTGCCATTTAAATTTCGAGCAGACTCTTCACCGCCAGAGGTAGCAAGCTGGCCATCAAGTGATGAGTTATAACGCCATTGTTTATAATCAAGCTCATTGGTAATTGCGCCGCTAATATTGACGGTTTCTGAATTACCTGTGTTAACCGTAGCGCCAAATTTGATGGCATGATTTGATTCATCAAAGTGAAAGGCTTGAACCTCGCTTGTTAGCAAGCAGCCAGCTAAGGCAATGAGCTTTAGAGGATAATATTTATTTTTCATAGAGTTAACTCATTTGAAATCAGGTCATCAAAGGTTTCGCGCTGGCGGATTAGGTGGATTGTTTTACCATCAATTAAAACCTCAGCCAGTTTGGGGCGGGAGTTATAGTTTGAGCTCATGGTCGAACCATAAGCCCCGCAACTGCGAACCGCAAGTAGGCTGCCTTCGGTAATGGCTAAGCGACGGTCGAGCCCTAAAAAATCACCGGTTTCGCATACGCCGCCAACCACATCACAGGCAAGCGGAGTAAGCTCATTATTTTTTTCAACAGGAATAATGTCATGCCACGCTTGGTAGAGAGCAGGCCTTAATAAGTCGGTCATTGCGGCATCGACAATAGCGAAATGTTTGTCATGATGCTCTTTTAAGTACTCAACGCGCGTTAGTAAAATACCGGCATTAGCCATAATTGCGCGACCAGGTTCGAGAATGATTTTATAAGATCTTCCGGCTAATTTCTCTTTAACTTTTTGGGCTAGATGGTGCGGTTCCGGAGGTGTCTCATCTTTATAAGTAACGCCCAGTCCGCCGCCCAAATCTAAGTGCTCAATGTTCAGACCCTCTTGTTCTTTGAGCATATCGGCTAGGAAAATCAATCGTTCAAGTGCATCAAGAAAGGGGTTTAATTGGGTGATTTGAGAACCGATATGACAATCAATACCAATGAAGGATAGATGCGGATAATGTGTGTGGTTTTGATAGATCTCAATGGCTTTTTCAATGGCAATGCCAAACTTATTGTCTTTTAGCCCTGTTGATATATAAGGATGGGTTTCGGGATTAATGTCCGGATTTATTCGCAATGAAATGGATGTCTTCATGCCTTTGATTTTACTTAATTGCTCAATTCTGTTCAGCTCTTCAACCGATTCAACATTAATGCAGTGAATTTTTTTATCAATGGCGTAATTTATTTCGTCAACGCTTTTGCCAACGCCTGAAAAAACAATTTTTTGAGGGCTAGCGCCAACATGCAAAACGCGTTGTAACTCACCTTTTGAAACCACATCAAAACCAGAGCCAGCATCACAAAGCAACTTTAAGATAGCAAGGTTACTGTTGGCTTTTACCGCATAACAGATCATATGAGGATGCGAGCCAAGCGCGTCATCAAATGCTCGGTAATGGCGTAAAATGGTTTTTTTGGAGTAAACGTAACAGGGGCTGCCATGTTTTTGCGCAATGTCTTTTAAGGCCGTGTCTTCAGCAAACAATTCATCATTGTGGTAATTAAAATAATCCATTGGTTTCAAATCTCTCTAAAAATTAATTTGTTTGTATTGCTCGGGTGCATCAGGAGCAATAAGAGGGCCTTTTTGGCCGCAGGCTGAGCAGAGTAATAAACTACTGATAATCAGCAGTACGAAAAAGCATTTTCTCATGTGTATACCGTTGTCCTTTCAAGATGCATTTTTTAGGCGCTGAGATTTTGGTGTGGTAATTTCAGTGCGATTAAAGCATAACTTGTTCTATGGTGAACGAGCAATGGATTTATCATGCTAATATATCAATGCATAAACATTGCATCTTGAATGGGTGCCGGTATATACCCAAACAACTTGGAAATGCAGGTTTTAGCCTTCGATATTATCTCCACATTAAATTATTAAAACATTACCATCACGAGTGATGCTGCTGCTTGAAAAATATAATGGAAAAATAATCTCCTTGGCTAATAGTCTGAAAATTACCTTTTAAAACATGTGCTTGCCATCATGATTGAGCAAAGAGAAATGATTTAGGTCTGTTTTTTATGACGTAGTAAAGTCTAGACCTTACGAAGGAATAACAAACAGACCTGGGTCATTTATTGAAGCTCAAAATCTGCATTTCCAAGTTGTTTGGGTATCTATGTATGCAGTGGTAAAACCAAAAGTATACCGCAAACGACCTAACTGCGTAAGGTGATATTTTTTAGTCATCAGATAAGGAGTTTGGCTATCGCCTTTTCACAAGTGAAGTGCAACACCTAGCTATATAATTGTTTTAATGTAA